>JAUHXW010000128.1 GCA_030426705.1 Gammaproteobacteria bacterium | reverse complement strand
TGAAGGGGCTTACACCAGCATCTATCATTACGACGCCGCAGCCAGCACTTGGCTTCTTTACGATGCCACAATCATCAATGACCAAGCAAAGTATGAACTGTGCCAGAGTAGCACCGGATACACGAACCAATGGAGCCACTCAAAGAAATAGTTGGGGTGTCTGGAATAGCGCCACAAACCGATATCGCAAACCTGCGTAGAGTCATGATTGCGCTTAAACTTCAGCAACTGATAATCGGCCAAAGTCACACCCACCAGCGCCACGATGCCTATCAACAACGCCACTATAATTTGCCATGTTGCCAGTACTTCGGCCTGCAGGACCCATAGGGCCGGCAAGGAAAATAACACCGACAACAACGCCTGAAACATAAAGAAGGCAAAAAACTTGACTTGGGTATTATTTGACCAATGTGCCCGTAAATTTTGATAGCGACCATCTTCATGCTGCACATCATACCGACTGCACAAATGCCAAAGCAGCCGTAAATACCACAACACCGGGAATAACATCACCAACAGTCGTTGCTGCCAACCTGCCGGTACGTTCATCAGATAAACCAATCCACAAACAACAATTCCGAAAGTCCAGGCAATATCTACCGTATCAGCATTCCGGTTAACTTTTTGTCGCCACCAGGCAAAGCCTTGCAACAATAAACACAGAACTAAAGCCACTAAAACCAGGTTCATTGCATTCATGTTATTGCACCACCACATTATTGCGGATGCGCTCTTGCCTGCCACTCAGAACCAGCATCCTGACCAGCAGAAAATAAATCACCCAGGCTGAACCAATCAATAACATGGTTTGGGGAAATTGATTGATCACAACTGCGCCCAGCTTGGCTGCTGAAACGTAACTCAAAGGCGCTCCAACAGCCATAAAACAAGCACCTAAAACCGGTTTCTCAATCATCCAGCGCATGCCCGTGGTGATTGAGGCAGCAAAGCCAACCCATAAAAATAATATCCAGATTGGTGGTAAAGGCATGACTGCAAAATAAGGGCTGGCATAAGTCAACCAACCGCTGTGATACATGAAACCATCAAGCAAAGCTCCAAAAATTAAACTGAAAACAATGATTTTCAAGTCTTTTGTGGTCATGTCTTGATATATGAACAGCGCAGCCAGCAATAATACCAAGCACCAGGCAGCCGGCCACAACAAACCGTTTGCCGCTCCCAACACGCTGGCAAACCACAGCAAATTCAACAAAATCAGATTCAACCAAACCATTTTGTATCTCTCACTGATAAGCCAAAATGGCTGCTCGTTTGTTTTCAGGTTTGGCAAACAGCATGTGCACATCACTGATGGTCCGCTCAAGGAAACCACCTTCACAATAACTCAAGTAAAAACGCCACATGCGTTGAAACGCCTCTGAATAACCGAGCTTTTCTATGGTTTCGATGTTGTCATTGAATCTTTGCTGCCAATCTCTCAAGGTATAGGCATAACTCTCGCCAAAGTCTTCCAGGTTGACCAATTTCATTTCAGTCACAGCAGCATTGGCCGACAACACAGCGCCCACAGAAGGAATAAAACTGCCAGGAAAGATGTATTTTTTAATGAAATCCACCGACTTCAGAGCCATTTGATAACGACAATCTTCAATGGTAATGGCTTGAATCAGCGCCAGTCCGTCCGGTGTCAACAAGTCATTACATTTTTTCAAATAGGTGGGTAAATAATGATGCCCGACCGCTTCAATCATTTCAATCGATACCAATTTGTCAAATTGACCTTCAAGCAAACGATAATCCTGCTGCAAAAGGGTGATTCGATCTTGCAAACCCAGCTCAGCTATTTTCTTGGCTGCATAGTCATGCTGTTCTCGGGAAATCGTGGTGGTGGTGATTTGGCAGCCGTAATGTTGCGCGGCATAAATGGCGAAGCCACCCCAGCCGGTACCTATCTCTAATACATGATCTTGAGGTTTTAACTGCAATTTTTCACAAATGATTTTCAGTTTGCGCTCACTGGCTGTTTGTAAACTTTCATCGGGGCTTAAATAGACCGCTGAAGAATACATCATACGGTCGTCTAAAAATTGTTCAAACAAGTCATTACCTAAATCATAATGACCAGCAATGTTCTTGCGGCTGCCCCTTAATGTGTTTTTATTAAAGAAGTGTCCTATCTTAAGCAGCGCATTTTTAAAGCCAGCCATGCCTCCTTCCATTTGATCCAGTAAATCCCTGTTGCGAACAAAAATTTGAATCAATCGAGTCAAATCATCACAATCCCAGTCGCCAACCATATAGGACTCGGCAGCGCCAACACTGCCTTGAAAAGCCACTTCTGTGAAAAATTGCTCGTTATGCAACAGCAGTGTTGCCTTTAAATCACTGGCTTGATCACCAAAGACCCAAGTTTTGTTATACAACTTGATGGTCAATTCAGCATGACGTATCTGCTGCAATTGTTTAAGCACTTGTTGTTTTAGGAATGTTCTCATCCAGCTTTTATTTGCTTTGGGTTTGGCTGCAATGGTCTGTGTTCGGTTCATGGGTTCTCCAATAAGCCTTTGGCTTGTCTATCGTTTATTCGGGTGGGTCAAAAAAGGGACTCTTTTCACCCATAATTTGGCAGCTTGCCAATAAATACCGAGCCACATTTTGCACGGTTGTAAAATACGAGACCAACTGTCTCTGAGCCTATTCTCCACAAAGGGTGTGATACACGTGTCTAAGTGGACTTGCAAAACTTTCACGTTTTTTCGATGTAGAGACATATTGACCAAAAGTTTGTCAGGCTGAATCAAAAATGACCATTTGTACTCAATGTCCATATCGACAAAAGGTGATATGTGGAATTGCTTTTCGAACTCAAACTCGTAAGCCCCCTGGGCTGTTATGGTGGCCGTTTCACAGGCATGTAAGTACAAATGCTTCTCACCCCAGGGCGTGTTATTGATTTCTGACACGATGTATTTCAATTGTTGCTCCTCATAGCAAAAATAAAAATTCACCGAATTAAAGCCAAAACCCAAAAAACGTGGGTGGGTAAATAAAATGGTTTTACCTTGATGCGGTTTGACTTGTTGTGATTGCAAAAAGGCTGTTAATTTTTGCTTGATCGGTTGTTGTTGTGCATTGATATAATCCCGATCTTTCAAGCTGAACAAACCAAAACCATTGTAACGATACCAGGGGCTTTGTTTGGCCCAATCCTCTAAATGGTCCAAATCAAGCAAAAACCAACTCATCTTATATTTGAAACGGTGTCTTTTAGGGTGTGAACGGCTATGAATCACAAAGCCGTCTGCAAACCCAGGATCTGGTGCAGAAGATTCAATTGGCTTCATCCCTTCACCTGTTGTTTAATGGCTGCTGCCACTTCAACGCCACTGCGAGCACCATCTTCATGAAATCCCCAGCCCAGGTAAGCGCCGCAATAATACGACCTGTTATGACCCTGAATTTGCTGGATTTGTTGCTGCGCAGTCAAGGTGTCTTTGTTGTATACCGGGTGATGGTATTTTTTTGACAACAAAAGTTTACTGGAATCTATGTATTCATGCTGATTCAAGCTGACAATGACCGGCGTTTGACACGGCAATGTTTGCAACAGATTCATATAATAATTGACCGTACAAACCTGTTTACTCACTTGGTGTTTATTGACACTCCAACTGGCCCAGGCTTTTTGATTATCAGGCAACAAACTCGCGTCAGTGTGCAAATCCATATGATTTTCCACGTATTTAATGCCTGACAAAGCCTTTTGTTCATCGCTATCGGGATCAGACAGCATGTCCAGTGTGGTGTCGGTATGGGTCGCAAAAACCACGTAATCAAATTGTTCCGTCGCCTCTTCAGTGGTGACATTGACCTGATGTTCATTCCTCTCGACACCCAATACTGGTGTGTTTAAGCAAACTGACCCGGTCAAATGGTCTGCAATGGCCTTCACATAAGCTTCTGAGCCATTTTTAATGGTGCGCCATTCAGGGCGGTGGTTGATTTGTAGCATCTGATGGTTTTTCATGAATTGCAGCATGTATTTCAAAGGATATTCCTTGACTGATTCAAAATCACCCGACCACAAAGCACTGACCATTGGAATGATGTGTTCCTCGATGAAATAATCACTGTATTTATTTTGCTTGAGGTAATCATGAATACCTATGTCTGTATCATTTTTTATCACTTCATCGGCGTTTTGATAAAACCGCTTGATGTCCCAAATCATTCGATAAAATTTGGGATTCAATAAGTTCTTTCTTTGACAGAACAAACGATTGATATCAGTGGCATTGTACTCAAGCCCTGTTTCACGATTTGAGACGGCAAAACTCATGTCTGAGGGTATTGACTCGACATCATAACGGCGCAACATGGTGTTGAAGTGTTGGTAAACATCTTCATTGAACACGATAAAACCGGTGTCCACTTTGATGGCTTCACCATCTACATAGACTGTTTGGGTATTGGCATGCCCTCCCAAATAGTCAGCGGCTTCAAACAAAGTGTAGTCAACCACACCATTTAATTGTTCAGCTGCCATCAGTCCGGATATACCTCCGCCTATGATTGCTACTTTCATGTTTTTTCTCCAACAGCTTGCTGATTGATGATGCTTTTCTTGTTTAACAGAGTCTCATTGGGGTATTTCAAATCCCAAATAATCCCCAGCTTGTTCATCAGCAACAATAAATAAAAACTGATGTCTATTTGCCACCACTTAAAACCCTGTTTAACTGAACCTGGACAACAGTGGTGGTTGTTGTGCCACCCTTCGCCCAGTGTCAACAAAGCCAGGATAAAGTTATTCCTGCTGTTATCCTCGGTATGGTAAGAGCGAAAGCCGAAAACATGAGCCAATGAGTTGATGCAATAAGTCACGTGTGAAAGCAATACAGTCGACACAAAATAGCCCCAAATCACAATTTGCCAGGATGAGGTGCCAAGCGCAGGATAGGCTTTTTCAAGGAAACTGCCCAAAAAGAAAAGGCCTACAGCAAACAAAATAGGGAAAAGGATGTCATAACGGTCAATAAACCTGAGCTCAGGAAATTGCTGCAAATCCTTTACATAATTTGACTTAACCGCAAAATTTTTCTTCATCAGAAACCATTTAAGGTGGCTGTGCCAAAATCCATGTTGCGGAGAATGACTGTCATGCTCTGAGTCTGAATGAATGTGATGGTGTCGATGATGTGCTGCCCACCAAATGGGGCCCCTTTGTGTGGCTGTGGCGCCAATGGCAGCAAATATAAATTGTGTCACCCTGGATGTTTTGAAAGTCTTGTGTGAAAAAAAACGGTGATAGAACGCTGTAATGGCAAACATGCGAATGAAGTAAGACATGACACAAACCACCACAGCCACCCAGGAAACACCCACGACGAATACCAACAAACAAGCCAGGTGAATGGCCACAAATGGAATGATGCGACTCCAGTCTATACTGTCATCACAGCCTTGGTTTGGGTCGTTGATTTGTTGGTTATTCTGGTCATTATCTAACCATTTAAACAAGTAGGTAAACATGTATGATCATAAGAAAAAAACCACATATTATTTAATGTGGAGTGAAGTACATGTGAACATAATCAGTATCGACATTCACAACTTCTCTACGGTGCTTACGTAAAATGGAATTATTTATTCAAGCTCAGTATGAAAATACTTATTCTTTTAATTTTGATGGTCGCCGTTTTGTACGCTTGTACAGGCAACAGTCAACTGAAAAACAATCGCAGTGCGACCAGTCACATGGACCATTTGGCAAAGACACCGGTGACGGCTCAAACAGACGTTAAAAACACTTTTGGCAAAATTTTTACCAATTTGAAAACTGGCGCCACTGCAGAAAATATCGAAGCTGTTTATGCTGAAGAGTTGTATTTCAATGACACTTTCAGAATCATTTCTGATCGAGCAGAATTGGTAGAATATTTGACTGAAACTGCGGCACAAGTGAACAGCACCACTGTTGAAATCATGGAAGTGGTCAAAGGTTCAAATGATTACTTTGTCAAATGGGCCATGGAAATGAATTTTGATGTGAAAGGTAAGGAAGTTGATTCCTTTTCTTTGGGGATGTCACAACTGCGCTTCAATGATCAGGGCTTGATTGTTTTTCATCAGGATTATTGGGATTCATCAGAAGCATTTTTTGAGCACCTGCCATTGGTGGGTCGCATAGTGAAGAGTATTAAAGCGAGGTTATGATCATGAAATATTTTTTCTTAATGATGGTTACACTGTTGTTTCAATCCCAGTCCAAAGCACAACAATTGCCACAACTGATTGAATATCACAACAACACATATCAATTGTGTCAGGACTTTACCCTGCGCTATGGATTGGTCATCAAAATAGCGGACATCGGCTGGTATGCGCCAGCATGTGAAAACAATTCATTAACTGAACAAACTGATAAAATCATTCGTTTTCATTACCACAAAAATGTCTCCGCCGATTTCTTCAAAAAAAGCGCTGAGGAATATTTTTTGTTAAACCTCAACAATCAGGCAGAACAATCAAAATTGGCCACAACTTTAAAGCAATTTAACCAGGCTTATACCAACATCAAATCAGGTGAATATTTTGATCTGGTACATTGGAACGACCAACAACTGAGTTTATGGAAAAACAAGCAACTTCTGACAGAAACTGATGATCCGGTTTTTGCCAAAAAATATTTCAACATTTGGTTTGGCAAAAACCCAGTCATCAAAAAATTAAAAACAGCATTCATTGAAAGTTGATAGTGACCTTTCGTTCATTCTGAGTAGACATTACAAACTGTTTCTCAATCCCAGCTCATAGGGATAAGGTGACAGGTATTTTTGGTTCAGCAAATACTCAATTTGATGAAGTTCAACATAATGTTTAAGCATGGTAATTGGCACAATGAGATGAACTTTTTGTTCTTTGTAGCGTGTAATCAGATTGAGAATGGACTGTTTGACCTCTGAGGTGACTTTGGTTTTAAGAAAACCTAAAATATGCAACAACACATTCACATGGTTATTAATCTTTGCCACATTGGTCAGGCAGGCGGTGAACAAACTGAAATAATTACTCAGAATTTCATCAATGGGTTTAACACCCGCATCGGCCACCAATTGTCCCAATTGACGATAATCAACTTCTGAATGGGCCTGCAGTAAAAATTTATAACGGGTATGAAAAGCCACCAGGTTTTTCGGCTCAGGTTCAGCCAATACATTTTTTCGCCAGTCTTGATGGGCAAAAACCCTGATAATAAAATTTTCCCGCAGGCGAATATCATTCAACCTACCAGCCTCTTCCATTGGTAACAAAGGTAAATGTTGCTTCAATTGATAAGCAAAAGCACCCATCGCAGGATTGACTTCTGGCATGCCATTGGTGTTGTATACTTTTACCCTGAACACGCCACAACTTGGCGACTTTTGCATAAAAATGTAACCACATAAGTCAGCCAGTTCAGGTGCTTTTTCATCCGCTAATTGATGCAATTGATCGGTGTAATCACGCGACTGATCGGTGACATTTTTCACCCGTATTTGGTTGTTTTCATTGACCAGTCTAATGGGTTCACGTGGTATGCCCATACCAATTTCAACTTCCGGACACAACGGTACAAAATCAAACCATTGAGATAAGACATCGTGACAAAAAGGCGAATTTTTATGTGAACCGTTAAACCTAACAGGTTGGCCCAATAAACAGGCACTGATACCTACTTTAATTTTTTCCAAGACTGTATCCAAAAAAAAAACGTTATTCTATTTTAACAGGCGTGG
>JAUHXW010000454.1 GCA_030426705.1 Gammaproteobacteria bacterium | reverse complement strand
CCTGGGATTCTGTTTCAGGAACACGTTGCACCCGATGTGTGCCTGATTCAAATTTAAATTTGGAATAAGCGCCGTCACCCTCAACCAGGGCAATGATTTCTTTGAAACCGCCATGATCACCTTCGTTGACACTGACAATGCTGATGCGAAATTTTTGTTTTTCAGCATAACGACTATACATTCGGAACAAGTCGCCAGCAAAAATGGCCGCCTCATCACCACCTGTTCCAGCTCTGATTTCCAGATAGATGTTTTTATTGTCGTTGGGATCCTTGGGTAACAAAAGGATTTTAAGTTCTTCATCAAGGCGCTGTAACTGAGACTTTGGCCAAATCCGCCATTTCTTCATCAGCAAGCATGTCTTGTGCATCGACGATGTCATCTTGCGCTTGTTTATAGTCTCGGTAATTCAGCACCAAAGGTTCAATTTGTGCATACTCTTTGGATAAATCCCTGAATTTATTCTGATCTGCCATGACATCAGGATCTGCCAATAACAAGGCAATTTCTTCATACCGGTCTTGGGCATGTTCAAGTTTCAATTCTATCTCAGGTGTCATCATTCATTTCCAAATCAAAAAGTTGTGCAATTAACTTAATGTGATCTTCATTACCGGATTCAATCACTTTTTTGATACCCACCATTTGTTGATGCAAAAGTTTTTTACTGACCTGGTGGGCTACAGTGGTGATTTTGTTGATTTGTTCTTCAGGTAATTCCTGATTAAGTTGTTTGGTCAATACATGATTTTTGATGTGCTCAACCTTCATCTGATATTGCTTCAACAACTGATGGTGACGGCGTGTTTTTAGCCATTGACCCAGTAACTCTGCTTCAGCCTGAATTATGCGACTGGCTTCTTCAATAGTACTTTCCCGCCGTTGCATGTTTTTGGTAATCACCGACTGTAAATCATCAACGGTGTACAAAAACACATCATCCAGACTTTTGACCCTATCTTCTATATCCCTCGGCACCGAAATATCAATCATCACCATCGGTTTGAACTTTCTGATTTGTAAAGCATTGGTGGTCGCGGCATAAGAAACAATGGGCTCTGGACTGGCTGTCGCGGTAAATACCAAATCAAATTCATGCAGCTGGCTGGCTATATGCTCAAATGGCAAGACATGGGCATTGAAATGACCAGCTAATTTATCTGCCTTTGCTTGAGTTCGGTTACTGATGGTCATGTTACTGGCATGGTGATTGATCAGATAACGCACCAACAATTCAGCAGTTTCGCCTGCACCAATAACCAGTACTTTTTGCTGCTCCAGTGAACCAAAGATTTGTCTGCCTAATTGAACGGCACAGTGCGCAACCGAGACTGGGTTGCGACCTATTTCAGTTTCAGAACGCACCATTTTGGCAGTTTTGAAAGCCATTTGGAATAATTTATTGATTTCGCTGTTAACCGAATGCTTCTGTGCTTCATCAAAAGCACGCTTGACCTGCCCTTGAATTTGAGTTTCCCCTAAAACCAGAGAATCAACACCTGCAGTGACAGAAAATAAGTGTGCAGCACATTCATTGCCTTTTTTAAAATAAACATAATCATCGGTGTAATTAAAATGAAATATGTCGTTTAATTCGGACTTCAACAATTCTATAGAAGGCGTTG
>JAUHXW010000127.1 GCA_030426705.1 Gammaproteobacteria bacterium | reverse complement strand
CAAAGCCCCTGATTTACAACGCTTGTATGATGAAGATGATGAAGCGGCGGAAGTGGTAGATCTGTCATTGAAACTTGAAGGCCTGAAACGCAATGTGGGTAAGCACGCCGGTGGTGTGGTCATTGCGCCCAGCGCCATCAGCGACTTTTGTCCGGTCTATGTGGAGGAAAATTCCGGCTCGGTGGTGTCGCAATTTGATAAGGACGATGTGGAATCAATTGGTCTGGTTAAGTTTGACTTTTTGGGGTTGCGTACCCTGACCATCATTGACTGGGCATTGCAATCAATCGAGCGGGAAACAGGCAAAAAGCTTGACATAGATAACATACCCTTGGATGACAAAAAAACTTTCGCATTGCTTAAATCGGCCAAAACCACTTCAGTTTTTCAACTTGAATCGTCAGGGATGCAAGGCTTGATTGGACGTTTACAACCCGATCGATTTGAAGACATCATTGCCTTGGTGGCTTTGTATCGACCAGGCCCATTGGATTCAGGCATGGTTGACACCTATGTCAAATGTAAGCATGGTCTTGAAAATCCAAATTATATGCATGAATCACTGACCGAGATTCTGGAACCCACCTATGGAGTGATTTTGTACCAGGAACAGGTGATGCAGATTGCTCAGGTTTTGTCTGGATTTACCCTGGGTGGTGCCGACATCCTCAGAAAAGCGATGGGCAAAAAGATTGCTGCCGTGATGGAACAACAAAAGCAAGTGTTTATCGATGGTGCAGTTGAACGGGGTGTTGATGGCCAATTGGCCGCAGATATTTTTTCGCAAATTGAAACCTTTGCCGGTTATGGTTTTAATAAATCACATTCAGCCGCCTATGCCTTGGTGTCTTACCAGACAGCTTATTTAAAAGCGCATTACCCTGTGCATTTTATGGCTGCGGTGTTATCAGCCGATATGGACAACACCGATAAAGTGGTGCATAACCTGTATGACATTCGTAGTTTCAAAGTCGAGGTCAAACCGCCAGACATCAATCAATCGGTGTACAAATTCAAGGCCCACAAAGGTGTCATCATTTATGGAATGGGGGCGATCAAAGGCGTAGGTGAAGGCGCCATTGAAGACATCGTCAATGCCCGCGAACAAAGCGGGCCTTTCACCTCATTTCAGGACATGTGCTCACGTGTTAATCTGCGCAAGGTGAATAAACGAACTTTGGAGGCATTGATCAAAGCAGGCGCCTTTGATTCTTTACATGACAACAGACGCCAATTGCTTGCAGGTATGGAAGCAGTGGTCAAAGCCGCAGATCAGATGAGCAAAGACCGCGAAGCAGGGCAGTTTGACCTGTTCGGCAGCGTATCCGGTAACACTTCATATCAATCGGTCAAATTACCTGAAGTCGCCGAAGACGACAAATTGGAAAAACTACTGGCTGAAAAAACCGTAACCGGTACATTCCTCAGTGATCATCCGCTGAATTTTGCTTCGCATTGTTTGTCGCATATCACCACTTTTAATCTGGCGAAATTCCATGAGTTGAACATCAAGAAAGCCAAACCCAGAGACTTCAGGGTATTGGGCATGGTCACGGGCGCCAGACCGGGTTTTAAAGGCAAAATGAAAGTGGTCATCAGCGACCAGAGTGGTGGATTTGATTTCAATCTATCTGATAAAGATTTTTTTCAGTACCAGGAAATCCTCGAAAGCAACGCCATGATTCTGGTTGAAGGCAACGCCGGTATCAAAGTTTTCAAGGACAAAAATGGTGGACCTGATAAAGAAGTGTTTGTGACCTCAGTCAGCCAAATCTACACCGTCGATGAAGCCGTGGCTTTGTATTGTGACCGCATCTGCTTTGTCAGCCAACAACACGGTGAAAAATTGGCCGAAGACATCGAGGCTTTGTTAGCAAAACACGGTAAAGGCAAAGCCCAAATCTACGTCCACTACAAAAAGCCCGAGCAAAAAATCAACCTCAAACTATCAGAACAACACAAAATCCGCCCCTCGTATTTACTGCTCGAAGAAGCATTGACCAAAACCTCGATACAGGAAGTGTTGACCAAGAGTGGGTAACGACTTTTAAGATGATTCGTGGAGCATTCAGAGGAGGGTTTAATGAAAACACACAAAATAGGCGTCATTACCCGACTCGATCGGGTAATCCATTGTAAAAAGGGCTAAAAAGCTGTTTGAAAATGGCTGTTTTTTTGCTGAAATAAGTAAAAATAATCATTAAATTGCTCTAAATGCACCACGGGTATTAAATTGTTTGATATCTATTTTTAATTTGAATTAATATTTTCAGAGGTAATAATGCGCGCACATATAGTTCTTGCCCATCCTGAGCCAAAATCTTTTAATGGCCACCTTTCCAGGGTGGCTGCAAAATCATTCGAAGATATTGGTTGGGATGTAACTATTACGGATCTGTATAGTAGTGGATTTGACCCTTGTGAAAGGCAAGAATATTACTCTAATCCAAAAGATTTAAATCGCTTTAACGTTCAGGCTGAACAAAGGTTTGCAAGTGAAGACGGAAGTATTCCACAAGAAATTAAAGAAGAAATTAATCGTCTAGATGCTGCGGATTTAGTAATCCTACAGTACCCAATGTGGTGGCATCTTCCACCAGCTATTTTAAAAGGCTGGTTTGATCGGGTTTTATTATATGGTGAGGTTTATACCAGTTCAAAACGTTTCGAAACAGGACGGTTTAAAAACAAAAGAGCAATGCTATCTGTTACTGTTGGAACTAGCCCGGAAACCTATGCTTATAATGGCCGCAGTGGTGATATTGATTTAATGTTGTGGCCAGTGAACTTTACCTTAGCTTATGTAGGCTTTACTGTGCTTGAACCATTTATCGCTTATGGTGTTGAAGCTGGTATTAGTTATTCTAATCCAGAAATAATTAATGACAGGTTGCTCAAGATTGAACAAGAAATCGCATTTAAGTGCAAATCCAATGAAAATATTGATATAGTACCCTTTAATAAAATGGGTGATTGGGGCAGTAATGGGCGTATAAAAGATGATGCACCTATATATAGTCCATTTATACGTCATAGAAAAAATATCGAGTACAACTAAATTCGACATCTAACAAGGTGTTTAACCTGACCGCAGAACTTTAATCAGGTAGGATGGGCTCTGCCCATCATAAAAGATGGTTTTTGCTAAGACAAATCATAAACATTAAAGGTTGTATTCCGCCATACTTCTAATAGGTCGAAAAAATGGAAAAGGCATGAGTTTTGAGTTTGAAATGATTAATAAAGAGTTAACTCTCCCCGTTGCTTATACTCCTTACTACGATTCAAGCCCTAGGAGCTATCAATTGTCAAATTTTGGTATGCGAATTGTTCATGAGGTTATGGAAAAGGCTGATTTGTTTGACAAAAAACCTAAAAAATCGTTTTTACGACATTTGGTTTTTAAGTTTTTAGTTTTAACGCAACTAAACACCTTGTTCTTGCACAAATTGGCTCTCGGCCATCGTTCTAAAGATTCAGCAAAAGTTCCCGAATTTAAATTTACTTCCAGCGATGGTTGGGTAATATTTCCAGAAGAATGTGAATTAATTGCAAGTAGGTTAGAATATTATTTAAATAAAAACCATGTCGAACTCTTGAAAGGTTTTTACTCCAAACAACTTGGTGAAGATGAAACATTATTAACAATAAAAGAGTGGGCTTCATACAATCATGCTGCTTCTTTAAACGGTGGTTATAGAGTTTGGTGAGAGTCAGGTAGGATGGGCTCTGCCCATCAAAAGACGACGTAAGAGCCATGACTAACCAGAGGCTTTGGTGGGCTGAGCCCATCCTACGGATTTTTATTATTCTTTCCGTTTCAACTTAATCCCATCATCCTTCAACACCAAATTAAAATGCAGGTTTTTGCCCATGTGTTTGATGTGTTGCATGATGTCTAATTCGTGGTTTTGTATATGACCTGCAGGATCAAGCCATTGGATGGTTGGGGTGGTTTTTACGATGCCGATGTTGAGTTTTTCGGTTTGGCCGGTTTTGAGCTTTTTCCTGATTTCGGTTTCAGTGTGGCTGATGGTGATTTTGATGCTGTTGGAAGTGCCTTGATAGGTGCAATGGAGCAAAACTTTGGGTTGGCTGTATTGGTAGGCGTGTTTGCCGAGCCACAGGGTCAAAGCGCCGTGCGGAATCATATTGATGATCATGTCTAGGCCGTTATAGCGAATAAACAACATCAGCAAGGCAAAGCCTGCGGCCATAAAGGAAAACAGCAAAAACAGACCGCGGAAAATATCACCAATGGAAAAACTGTCCGGACTGCCATCGGGGATATACACCCACAACAGCACCCAAAACAAGGCCACCAAAATAAAAAATGAAACCGATTTTCTGAACAATGGTTTTCCCTTTCTGACAAGAATTGCCATTCTAACAAAAATTACTGTTTTATTTATGTTGAGAGCATGGGGCTTTTCAAGTTGTTCAGGATGCAGTTTTCTAATATGCTGGAACACATGACTTATGGCCATTACATAAAGTTAGCTTGTTGCTAAAATAGTGATTGATTCTTTAGTTGGAAGTATTATGAAGGCGCTCTTGTTCACCTGTATGACTTTTATTAGCCTGGTTTCTTCGGCCTCAACCATTTATTTGGTTAGACATGCTGAAAAAATGAATGATGGTAGCAAAGATCCTGAGTTAACAGCTCAAGGCAAACAAAGGGCAGAAAATCTAGCGGCTATGTTATCAATGGCCGAAATAAGCCGGGTATATTCAACTGATTATCAAAGAACACAACTGACAGCCAAACCACTTGCAGACTTCCTGGGGATCCCGGTAACTTCTTACGACCCCAGGAAACTGTCTGAGTTTGCTGAGCAGTTAAAACAGTTTGATGGCAATGCACTGGTGGTTGGCCACAGTAACACCACGCCCATGTTGAGCTTTTTACTCTCTGGTCAGCCTGTTTTCAATCTGGATGAAACCGATTTTGACTATGTTTTTGAAGTCAATGTTGCAGATGGAAAGCGCGACTTGACTGTATTGCGCAGCTTGCCAAGCAAAGCACTTCACTCTGCGAGTGTAATTAAGCCAAAAACCGCCAATTTCTTTACTGGGCATTTGACTTTTAATATGTTGTTTAAGGATGAAGTGGTGGGTCAGACAATTCATTCTTTTAATCAGAGTGAACAAACTTTTGAACTTCATGAAAAAACCACAATTGAAGGTATGAACATTGACGCGGACATCCATGTGAATGTCAATAATTCCTTACAACCTGTTTCTATGAAGATGCTGGGCACCATGGGGCAACCAGTTGATATCGAATTACAGTGGTCTGATGGTAAGGTCAGCGGGCACAGTGACATGGCTCGTGAACCGTTCAAGGAGCAAGGAAAGTTGATTGTGGATGAATCAATTAAGAGTCATATATATGAAAGAACCGCTGCCATTATGCTGGCTCATTTAATGCCTGTAGAAAAAGATTCCCCTTTTTTGCTGCAGTGGTTTAATGGGTATGATGCATCGAACAGGATGATTGAAATTAAATACATGGGTGAAGAAACCCTCACTGTTCCAGCCGGAACCTTTGAAACTATCAAAATTGCTTACTTAGGAGGCGCCCCTTCGCAATATTATTGGATAGATAAAAACAAACCCAAAGTGGTACAAATAGAAGTCATCAAAATGCCTTGGAAGTACCAGTTGGTTGATTTCAAACAATAATATCCTGTCCTGAAGCGTTAGAGGTTATTACTAACCCACCAATTCCCACCTTTTAGCCGGTTCCGTCCGTTCTGATCCCTTTTAAGAAGAAGAAAACTTTACTTCAAGTGGCTTTTGCTACTGTTAACGTCTATATAAATCAATAACTTACACAGTGTTCTTAAAGTGAAATATTCTCTAAGTCATTGATTCTATTGAATTTTTCTTAAATCTGGCTTGACTTGACCCGCTTTTCGACATAAAGTGCAGTATTGTGGAGTAAAGTAGTATTATTGTGGGATAAAGTAGTGTTTTACGGCGAAATAGCATTGAATTTAGACGTGAAAGGTCGATTGACGATACCAGCGATGTATCGGCAACCGATCAGTGACGTCTGTGAAAATCAATTGGTGCTGACGTACAACGCTTATGAAAATGATTCCTTGTGGTTGTATCCACAGCAAGAGTGGGAAAAGGTGCGTGACTCAGTGATGGCCTTGAGTACATTCGATCCCATGCACCGTGCATTGCAAAGAAGACTGGTGGGTAGTGCTTACCATGTATCTCCAGACAAGGGTTCAAGAATACTGTTGCCAATCACCCTGCGCCAGGTGGCTTCGATGGAGAAGCGGGTGGTGATGTTGGGCTTGGGCAGCAAGTTTGAAATCTGGAACGAAGACGCCCTCCAGAAAACCAGGCATCAGGTACCAGCCATGAATGGCGAGGTTTCAGATGCCATGAAGTCCTTGGTGTTGTGATGACCCAAGCCATGCACCAAACGGTTCTACTGAATCAGGCAGTGGAAGCCCTGTCCGTGAATGCTGATGGTGAGTACCTGGATGCCACTTTTGGCCGTGGTGGTCACAGTCGTGAAATTTTATCCCAATTATCTGCCAAAGGTCGCTTATCAGTAGTGGACTGTGATCCGGAAGCCATTGCATTTGCAGAAAAGTTACAACAACAAGATCAGCGTGTGACTTTATATCAGGGCGCCTTTGAACAGGTGTTGAATGATTTAACAGCGCAAGGACGGTTGTTTGATGGTGTGTTGTTTGATTTTGGTGTGTCATCACCACAAATCGATCAGGCTGAACGTGGTTTCAGTTTTCAAAAACAAGGCCCATTGGATATGCGCATGAATAACCAGGGCGGCATGACCGCTGCTGACTGGCTTAACAGCGCATCGGCTGATGACATGAAAAAAGTATTTTGGCGTTATGGCGAGGAAAAAAATGCAGGCCGCATTGCCAGAGCGATTGTCGAGCGCAGGGCAGAGCAGCCGTTAGCAACCACCATGGATTTGGTGGCAGTGGTTGAGCAAGTTAATCGACCCAGCTTTAAACAAAAGAAACATCCGGCAACCCGAGTGTTCCAGGCAGTGAGAATTTTCATCAATGATGAGCTGGGTCAGGTTGAGCGGGTGTTGCCGTTGAGTGTTGAGTTATTGAAGCAAGGTGGCCGCTTGGTGGTCATCAGTTTTCACTCATTGGAAGATCGCTTGGTGAAACGCTTTATGCGAGCGCAGTCAAAGCCGGCAAAGGTAGACCGTCGTATGCCCGTGTTGCCAGAAAATACGCCGGAGCCGATTTTGAAATTGGTGGGAAAACCTGTCAAAGCGGTGGATCATGATGAAAACATCAGGGCTCGCAGTGCCATCATGCGTGTGGCTGAAAAAAAAGGTGAGACCATCGCATGAGTTGGCAAAGTGGCATCACAGTGGTTTTGGCAGCCATCCTGGTTTGGGTTTTGGTTGCTTATATTTTTAACCAGAATGAAACCAGAAAAGTATTTGCAGAAACTCAAAAAATAGAGAAACAGATTTTGGATATCAATGCGGAATTTGCCCGTTTGCAAATTGAAAAATCAACGCTGGTGGCAAACAACCGCATAGAAAAAGTCGCTCGAGAACAGTTGGGCATGAAAATGCCCGAAGAAGAACAGATTTTAGTCATAACACGATGAGACAATCAGGCAACAAACCAGTGAACATCAGCTTACGAATCGCTATTGTGATGGCGTTTTTGCTGTGTTGCTTTGTGGTGATTGTGGTGCAGGCTTTCAAAATTCAAGTTCAAGGTGCTGATTTCTATCTGT
>JAUHXW010000126.1 GCA_030426705.1 Gammaproteobacteria bacterium | reverse complement strand
TTAACGCGTCGGTAAAGACCATGCTTTCGAGGGCCTGGTTATGGGCTTTTAATTGGGGAATGGCAATGCCAAATAAGGCATTGGCTGCAATCACATTAATGGCAAACTGATACACCATAACAAAGTCCATCAACTCTAGAAAATGTACCAGCAACACAATTAATACACTGCTGACTGCCAGGCTAATCACATTGAAAACCGGTGTTTCTGTGGTAGCAATCCACATATGTGTGACTGCCAGAAAGAAGATGGCAAATGAGCTTTCAAAAGACTCAGTGAGGTAAGCCAGCAGCATGGTCATAAAGATCAATGAAATGTTCAGGCTCATTTTATTTAACAGTTGTGTTTTTGAGCCCAGACCTTCATGGGTAAAAACATCAAGCCTGACATTGGGTTCTGGGAATATTCTGATTAAAATCCCGCTGAACAAGGGTGTGAGGACAATCACACCTGCCATGTCACCAATCCAAAACGGTAATAATGTTTTACTTAAGTCTGCCAATGGCATTTGGTTGGTCAGAATCAATGAAGTAATGACCAAAACGGTGGCCAAAAATGCAGACATACCTGCCACCAATAAAAAGGAAACAATCAATTGGGGCACGCTGACTTCATCTTTTTGAGCCAAGCGACTGATGATGGCAGCACCCAATGCATAAGGTAAAATATGAGCCAAGCCGAAATAAACTCCGGCTTCAATGGATTGAGACAGAGACAAGCCAATTTGATAATGCTCAATATTCCAAATGGTGATTAAAATGGCGCCAATCATGATGGGAATAAAAGCACGTCTTCCCAACACCAGCAAACATGAAAAAGTGAAGCCCGCTGCCGGGAACCACACACTGGCGTGTTCTGTGTATTCAACCAAGCGACCCATTTGCCAGACGGTTAGCCAGGCAAACAACAAAAACAACCCTCTGGTCAGCATGGAGTTACTTAAAAACTTCGCCAAAGCTTCAGTAATGAAGTGTCTGGGATGTGCGTCATTGATGAACTGGTTCATGGATTTATGTCAGTTTCCAGTAATAAACAGAACCATTGTCACTGCCACCAATCACACTGCTGCCATCCTGCGCAAGCGCCATCGGCCAGTTCATCATGGTGGTGTCGTGTCGCCAAATTTGATGACCATCAGCTGCTTCAAAAAGGTAAAAGCTACCTGCGGATTCCTTGACTGTTTGCCCATCAGGCTTACCATCCGTGGCGGTAACATATTGCGCGTTTTTGTCTAGAGAAACGCCTGGATTAACCCCAAATTTAATGTCTGTGGACCACTGTATGATGCCTTTGAAATAAGGCGCTGGGTAGGCTTCATCTTCATAAACCATGCGCACAGACTTCACCAGATACAAAAAACCGCCATTGATTTTGCTGTTGAGGTTAGCACCGCAAGCCACAAACACATCTCCCATTTCTGTGCGGGTGATATCTACCGCATACGCCAATGATAAGTCGGGATTGTCAGGTTTACATTGCCATGCCAGTTCAGTTGGTTTCAAGCTATGTACCAACACACAACTGCCATCATGCAGGGAGGCTGCCCAAATCTGGCCATTGTCGACCACAGCCACTCGCATACAACCTGTTGGAAGATCACATGTTCCTATGGGTTGGACGTTTTCATTGCTGATGGTGTAACTGAATATTTGGCCGGTGGTTGAAGTGGCATCTTGACTGGCCTTGACTTGTTGATTGTCATCAGAGTAATGAATACCAGATGCAACAACGGTGCTGCCATTGCTGCTGATGACACAGCTGTTGATGCTGTAGGTGGCTGATTGTTCCTTGAAAATGCTGTAGTATGCAGTACCAGCGGTGTTCAATTGATAAATTTCGATGGTATGACCATAACAGACCGCCAGATATTGACCATCATCACTCAAACTGACTTGATTGACCCGGGAATAAAGGTTGATATTGAGTAGCTCGTCTCCTGAGTCTGCTGCAAAAGCTTGCAGGTAACCAGGCTTAGTGTTTAAGCCTTTAGAATCACTGGTTTCTCCACCAGATGCCACATATTGTCCATTTCCACTGAGGGCTACCCAAAACACCCCTTGGTAGGCTGTGCCAGATGAGATGGTTTTTTTCCACAATTGATTACCTGAACCATCAAAAAGGTATGTGTAAAATTCACCACTGCCACGCTCAAAAGATGACCCAAAGGCGCATCGTGAACCATCATGACTGATGGCAACCGAGTTTATTTGTAGAGGATTTTCAGGCGTGAAATACCATGTTGAATCTAAAGGGTTACTTGTCATCAGTCAAAAATCTTGGGGAAGTGGTTAAAAATTATATCTTGCGATATGGGATAATGCCAGAGGTTTACCAGTACTTTCGTAATGAATGCAACACTGCATTTCGACTATAATACCTTGCGACTTTTTGGATTTGGTTATGAATTTTTCCTCTTTAAGCTTTGACTCTAAAATTTTACAAGCCATTGAGGCCTGTGGTTATCAGCAATTGACGCCTGTTCAGGAGCAAACTTTGGTGCCTGCCAGGCGCGGACGGGATTTATTGGTCAATGCCCAAACTGGCACGGGCAAAACCGCTGCTTTTGCCTTGCCCTTGTTACAACGATTAATTGATCACCCACAAACTGTCAAAAAAGGTCAGGTTAAAGGTTTGATTTTAACGCCAACCCGCGAACTGGCTGAGCAATTGGCCGAAACCATAAGTGCTTATGCACAATTTTTGTCTGTTGATGTCTCTGTGGTTTTTGGCGGCGTTAAAATGGGTGGACAAGCCAGTAAACTACAATCAGGAACTGACATATTGATTGCCACTCCTGGGCGATTGTTAGAACACATGGAATTAGGTCATGTGGACTTATCAACAGCAGACTATGTGGTGCTGGATGAAGCAGATCGCATGTTAGACATGGGATTTATCAATGATGCCATCACCTTAATTGGTGAGACTGCACCCAATCGACAAACCTTGTTGTTTTCAGCCACCACCACACCTGCCATGAATGAGTTGGGGCATAAAATATTACGCAATCATCTGGATATTCGGGTGGACAAGGCCAATAAGACCGCCGATACCGTGACTCATGTGATTTACCCGGTGGATGAGGCCCGTAAAATAGATTTGTTCATGGCGTTGCTGGAGCAAAACAACTGGTATCAGATTCTGGTATTTACCAGTACCAAAAAACAAGCAGATCATTTATTGGAGCGTTTAAAGAAACAGCAAATACCTTCGGCCATATGTCATGGAGACAAGAGTCAGGGCACGCGTCGTCGGTCTTTGAAAGATTTCAAAGCAGGCAAGGTTCAGGTGTTGATTGCCACTGAAGTCGCGGCTCGAGGTCTGGACATTGAAGGATTGGATTTTGTGCTGAACTACAATTTGCCGTATTTGCCTGAAGATTATGTACACCGCATTGGCAGAACAGGTCGGGCCGGCCAGACAGGACAAGCCATTTCTTTTGTGTGTCCTGAAGAAGTGCGGTTTTTGCGAAAAATTGAACGTTTGATTGGTGGCAGCATTGAGCGGGTATATCAAAGGGGTTTTGAGTTGGCAGAACGTGAGGAAATTGTGCCAACACAAATACATCAGCCCAAAAAGAGCAAAAAGAAGGAGGCCAAGAAAAAGTCACCCGGCAAAGCGGCAAAAAAACCTAAACACAAAAGAATCAGCGCGCGTGCTGGCGGTAAAAAGTCCAAAAGCGGCAGAAAAAGACTCAAAAAGTAATCATTGGGGCTTTTTTCGTCTTAAAATAATGACATGTACAGCCCAAAAGATTTAGAAGTTACGCAAATATTGAACAGACAAGGCACCGATGCGTCCTCGTTGGGTGATGTCTATGAGGCCATGTATCGAGACATCAAAAACATGGCCAGTTACCAGCTGAGCAAAGTACCCTCCGGTGCCACCATCACCCCCACGGTGCTGGCTCATGAGGCTTATGAGCGGATTTATCAGGCGCTTCCCAAAGACTACGCCAACCGCACCCATTTTTTACGCACATTAGGCAGCGTGATGCGCAACTTTCTGATCGACCAGGTTCGGGAAAAAAACTCATTGAAACGTGGCGAAGGGGCGATTCATCACACCATATCCTCGATAGAGGGCGGGCAAGAAATTGCCTATGACATGATAGATTTTGACAACGCTTTGTTGTTCATTTCTGAGGTGGATCCACAATACACCGAAATACTTGAATTGAAGCTGTTGTTTGGGTTCACCTTTGATGAAGTTTCTGAAATTTTAAAAATCAGCAGCCGCCAGGCGCAACGCCGTTGGACCCAGGCCAAAGCCCTGTTGGTTACTGTGCTGGCTGATGGTGAGGCTTGATTGTCTGTAATGGCGGGTTTTCTGTAATGAGCTGTTGAATGGTCTGCATGTAGACATGTTCCGGTTGATTCATTTGTACAAGGGCCTGCTGCATGGTTTGTAGCGTATTCCTTGCTTGATTGAATTTGTGGTTGCTGATTAAAAATTCACTGTAGGCCAATTGTATTTCCAGTGTATTGAGATGATTTTGATTAAACAGTTGCTTGCGGTTTTCAATACACAGCAAATAATATTTTTCTGCATTTTCGAAATCATTCAAAAGCTCATAACCATGAGCAATCGCTTTAATTGTTTTTGAGTACAAAGGTTGTGTTGGTTGCAATAATTCAAGGTCGATGATTTCCAAAAACTTATTCAAAGCGTCAGCAGTTTGTTCATTGTTTTGATAAATTTTGGCCTGGTTGTACATCAAAGAGACAATAATGGGGTGTTTGATGTCATAGTGTTGTAGTGCTTCATGGGTCGATTGTTCTATCAGTTCTGTGGCAGCTTGATGTTCCTGCAATTTAGACAAAGTGTAAGCCAGCAGTTTTTTGGTATACAGCGTTGAATCATGGGTTTCACCCAGCTTTTGCCGCTGAACTTGTAATACTTCCTGCAAAATTTGTTTCGCTTCAACTGATTGGTCATTGATGTTAAGTAAAGATGCCAGGTTGGCTTTGATTTCGAGGTTGTCGGTGTTATCGAGTGCACGGTGTTGGTCAAATATAGCCACAGCCTGTTTCATGTAATCAATGGCAGCTGCCAAATCACCATCCTGATGAGAAATCACTGCCAGGGTGTTCAGATCATAAGCTGATTGCACGCTGCCTTCACCAAAGATTTCAGTGTTCAAAGCGAAAGATTGCTCAATGTATTTCCTGGCTTGAGTTAAATCGCCATTGTGAATATAAGCAGACCCCAGCAGCTTAGTGGTTTTGGCAACGGTTGGGTGCACTTCGCCCAATAGTGCTCTTTGGGTTTTAATCAATGTGTCTAATCGTTCCAGCGCATGTTGATAATCACCCACTTCCAGATAATATTCAGCCAAATCTTTACTCAAATCCATCACAGATGACAGGTTTTGATCTATCTGCTGATCAGCCAATAAATCTTCTAAAGTTTGGATGCTGAGTTCTGGCTTGGATTGGTAAAAATACAATTCTGCCAGTAACTGTTGATTGAGGATGAAATCAAGAGAAGGTGAAACTGCAGTTAAAGACTCAACCAGCTCTATGGCTGTTATAAATTCAGCATTTCTTGCCATCAGGCGTGCCTGAGCCCTGACCAGTCTGGCTGAATCTTGTGGCTTAAATTCAGTGACGTCAACGGACGCTATCAATTGTTTCAAGGTGTCATACTCAGCCTGCTCAAACAAAATCAACGCTTGATAGGACAGGGACTTTCCATTTTCTGGTTTTATGGTCAAAGATTGATCGATGTATTTTTTTGCAGCGTCCAAATCACCCAATTTGTTGTAAGCGATACCGATGGCTTGCAGCAAATCAAACTTAATGTCTGCATTCATCTGGTTACTTTGGTTGAGTTTAATTGCAGCGGTGTCCAGCAATTGATGGGCGGATATTTTTTCACCACCAAGCACATCAGGGTCTGTTGACTCAAAAGCATTCACCATGAAATTTTTAACCTGTTCTGCTTTGGCAGCTTCAATTTTGATGGTGTTGTATTGCCAGCTCAAAATAAAAATAGCCCCACTGAGGGTGAAAAACAAAGTGACCAGGCTGGCAAACAAGGCGCTGCGGCGTGCAGCAAATTTACGCACTTGATAAAACAATGAATCAGGTGTTGCACTGACTGGTTGATGATTGAGCCAAGCCCTTAAATCATCAGCAAATTGTTGCATACTGGCATAGCGCAGCGTCGGATCCGCCTTCAGAGCTTTGTTGAGGATGTTGCGTAAGTCATTGTCAAAATGGTTGTTTTTCAGGGCTTGGTCTACTTGTTGTTCATCCTGAGCACAAGACTTGATCACCCGATCCATGGTGAAAGGCGATTTGCCATTCAATAATTTGACAGCCACTACGGCCAGAGAAAAAATGTCAGTTTGTACTGAAATTTGTTGGCCATTGATTTGTTCTGGTGATGCATAGGAAGGCGTTAAAGCCATGATGGTGTTTTGATCTGTGGCTTGATCCTGTTTGATCAATTTGGCAATACCAAAATCCACCACCCGCAGTTCACCAGTTTGACTGATTAACAAATTGGAAGGTTTGATGTCGCGGTGAATCACCAGTTGACTGTGGGCATAACTGATGGCTTCAGCTGCTTTAAGCACCAGCTCAATGATGGCTTTAGCTGGAAGTTTGGCCGTGGCGACAAAATCATCGATATCCCTGGCTCCTTCCAATAATTCCATCACCAGATAGGAGATGCCTTGTTCAGTGGTGCCACCATGATGCATGGTGATGATGTTGGGGTGCGTCAGATTTGAGAGGATTTTTTGTTCGGAGATGAAGTGTTCGTGTAACTTGGTGTCTTTGTCTATGGCGGAAAATACTTTGATGGCTACAGGTTTTTGATTTTCGGCTTGAACCCTGCGTGCTTTGTACACGGTCGACATACCACCACGACCGATTTCTTCCAACAGTTCATACTGTTCCATTTGATCGCCAGCAGCCACTTTTTGTTTATTCACATCATGCAAATTGGGGATGTCAACCAGCTTATTGTGGACAAATTCATTGGTGGTTTGGGCAGCCTTGATGAGTTGGATGATGATGGTTGTGATTTCTTCAGGCACATCCTCCAACGTACTCACTGCCTGTAATGCGTCATCCAGCGGTAAGTGGTCCAATGTTTTATAAATGGCATTGGCCTGTTTCCAGTTTTCAATGTTGCGACTCAATTAAACCTCTTTGTACCTGATTTATTAATCTTAAATGAAAAACAGCATAAAACCAGTTTATTTGGCTCATTCATTTTAACAACCATTTGCTCAGTTCTGGGTTTTCAACAGGTTTCGTAAGTTGTTTTCGAGTTTGGGCGCCTCAATCCAAAAGCCGATTTGCATGAATATATAACCTATGAAAAGTAACCCGGAGTAAAACCAATTAGAGTTACCGTAACCTAGAAACCAACCAATTAATTCTTTGACAGTAATTCCTATGAAAAATAGCATGAAAAGGCATGAGGAAAATGTAGGTCGAAAATAAATATTAATAGAACTTTTATCCCCCAGCTCAGTGATTGAACCTATGGCCACAGGATTAAAATCATTTTCGTAAAATCGATGGAGTTTGTTTTGCAATTTAAATCCGTTTTCATCGATGGAACCTATAAACTTTTTTGGCTTACTGTGAGTTTGTGCTGATGAATAGGGTTCAGTCTGTTTTCCCAAAATACTTAATATTTTTGTCATGTTGTGTGGTGACTCAATGACAAAATGAAGGAATGGAGTCAAGTACATCTATAACCTCAAAAAGTCCTGAGCCGTGTAGTAGCCAGCATTTTTCCCTGTTT
>JAUHXW010000453.1 GCA_030426705.1 Gammaproteobacteria bacterium | reverse complement strand
AAGTTGGAATATGCATTATTTATCCCATATTTTAGAATATTGGCACTATTTTATTCTGCATTTTAGATTGTTCAAGTTTTTTTACTCACTGCTTGGTTTGTTTCAAACCATTATTTCTGAATAACGATGACATGATACTATAGAAAACTTTTGTGGGATGACTTAAACAGCATGTCAATTGAAGTTACATTTTGGAGTGCTATTGGGCCTTGCCGGCAGAAAATTTTGAATATTCTGATCGGTGCGGCTCTGGTTTTTTCCATTTTACCTGTATTTTTTGATGAAGAAATGCTGATGGGGCTCTATGCCTTAACATTTGGTTTATACGCTATCGGTGACTGGATTTTAGCTATTTTTCAATTAATAAGACGCGAAATCAGTGGCAGCATGTTCATCTATCGATTGTGGCATGGTTTCATCGTGATGATAATTTTACTTATGGCTTTTATGTTGGGCGGCTTGGCAATGACTATTTATAGATAAACCAATATCGCCTTACTTAGTGGTTTGCATCGCTCTGTCCACAATCTCAAACACATTTGATGACAAACCTTCGGTGCCATGAATACGGCCGATTTGCCTTTTCATGCGCGCCTGGATATTGGCGTTGTATTGATGGTAATCATTGAACAAACTGACCAACCTGGCAGCAATTTGTGGATTGATTTTATCCAAAGCAATCACCTGATCTGCCAAAAATTCATAACCTGAAGAATCCTCAGCGTGGAATCCGGTGATGTTGGCGGCAGCATAAGCCCCAATCAAACTGCGAACTGCATTGGGGTTCTTCATAGAAAATACCGGCAATTCCATCAATTGCTTCACCCGCTCTAAAGTGTCATCTGCTGGTATTGTGGCTTGAATCGACAACCATTTGTTAATGACCAGGGCATTGTCTTGCCATTCGGTGAAATATTCACCCAGTAAGTCCTCAAAACCATCGACTTGCTGGTGAGATAATAAGGTCAAAGCAGTTATCTTGTCCGTATAGTTATTGGCCTGGCTGTATTGCTCTTTGGCCATTTCAGCCAGTTCTTTTTTATCACTTTGTAGCAAATACCACAAACAGCGGTTTTTCAGGCTGCGCTTGGCCACTTGTTCAGAAACCACCTGATATGGGCTGTTGTCATAATTCTGGTTATAAACTGATAGCAATTCAACTTCCAATTGATTGGTAATTTCACGGGTCAACCAATCCTTGGCCTCATACAGTTTCAAAATATCCACATCGCTGAGTTTCAGTGTGGTGGTTTTTAGCGAAGGCAAGGTGATGGCCTCAGCAATCAAAGCAGGATCACTGGCATCATCCAGTAACAAATGACGGAACGATTCAATAAAGTGGGACGGACATGCATAATCATCCCCCGACAACAAGGCCCGATATTTATTGATTAAAATTTGCGATTGCATTTCCTGAGCTGCATCCCAGCGATTAAATGGGTCGCTGTCATATTTCATCAGGAAAGACAGTGTTTGGTGATCAAGTTCCCTGTGCACATTGACCGGCGCAGAAAAACCTTGAAACACCGATGCAACAGGCTTTGATGACACATCATTCAGCTCAAATACCTGCTCTTCATGGGTTAATTCAAAAACAATTTGTTCATCACCTTGATCATTTAAAGCCA
>JAUHXW010000125.1 GCA_030426705.1 Gammaproteobacteria bacterium | reverse complement strand
AGACAGATAAATGACAAAGAATTAACCGATGCCAACCATTGGCGTTGTCTTAATGACAGCATGTGGAGTGAAGTGCCCGCGGTTAAGGTGTTGGCCTGGCGCATGTTAACCCGTTTGTCCGATGAAGGTTGGCCGCGTGATTTGCTGGATATGATGTACCTGGAAGATGAGCAATTAAAATGGGCCAAAGCAACGGGAGAAGGGCAAGCTGAAGTGTTTCATACTGATTGTCATGGTGCCAGATTGGAAGCAGGCGATACCATTACCCTGGTCAAAGATTTAAAAGTCAAAGGGGGTGGTTTTACCGCCAAACAAGGCACTGCAGTCAGAAACATCTCATTGGTCGCGGATAATACGGGACAGATTGAAGGGAAGGTTGAGGGTCAAAAGATTGTGATTTTGACTGAATATGTTAGAAAAAGTCATTAAAAAAAAGCTAAGGTCTCGATAACAATGGAATTCAAAGTTGATGACTTAACACATCCCAAAGTTATTGCGTTGTTGAGTCATCATCTTGAACAAATGACACTTACCTCACCACCTGAAAGTCGCCATGTGCTTGATATTGAGCAGTTAAAAGCCCCTGAAATTACCTTTTGGACCTTATGGAACCATCAACAGTTATTGGGATGTGCGGCTTTGAAAGCACTTTCAAGTGAGGCTGGTGAAATAAAGTCCATGAAGGTGGCGCCAGAAGTCACACGACAAGGTATTGGTAAGAAACTGTTGAATCATTTGTTTCAGGTAGCCCAAAACAGGCACTACAAGATGTTGTTTTTGGAAACCGGATCGATGGCCTATTTTGCACCTGCCAGAAAATTGTATGAAGCCAACGGGTTTGAATACTGTAAACCTTTTGCAGATTATGTCAAAGATGACAATAATGTTTTCATGTGTAAAGCATTGAATTTTTGAGGCCTAAACCTTAAAAATCATCCTCTTCATCATAATAACTCATCAAGGATAAGCCAGAACGTTTGGTTTCTTTTTTACCGGCTATCACGCCACGACATTTCTTGCTTTTACAGTTACATTTAAACTGTCTGAATAAATAATCCTCAGTGGCACTGTAATCGATGGTGATGTAATCACCAGGAGCTATGTCCTTAAGGGCAGTGGCGGTTAAATTCTTGGTGTCAATTGCAGCATTGGGGTCGCAAGAATGTATGAAATAACCAATGAAATATTTATCATTGAGGTGTTTTTTGCTGTTGATTTGAAAGGAATGAGGCCTGATGGCACCAACCACTTCTCCTGCCAATTTGGCAATGGTTTCACCCTTTTTAAAGGCTTTAAGGGTAACCATGCCATGACCAACCACGTGATTTTTATATTCAATTTTAAAATCCTCAGTCTTTGGAAACATCGGATCACTGCCGTATTCAGCCGGATAAATCATAAGCGTTAGAACCCTCTTAAAACCAACACAAATTATCTAAGATTTCAGATGTGATTTTTACACCATACAATGTCTTTAGTGCAACAAAATTTTCTGATTTGTCTGTATGCTATATAGGTCAGCAATTGCAAAACTGTAAGCCACTTAACATTTTAAAATATTAAACGCATTAGAATGTTTGCTATGAAAATTTTATTTAATGCAATCAGACCAGCCTTGGTGATTTGTGGCACACTCTTGGCAGTCAGTGAATCTGTATGGTCAATTGATTATCATGTGGACAGTAATCCACCTTATCAGGAAATTGGTGATGTGCCTTGGGCTACCATCAGTGCAGGGGACCGGGTTTTTATTCACTGGCGGTCATCACCATACAATGAAAAGTGGGTCATTAACGGTGTGGGTACTGAACAAAATCCCATTGAAATCATTGGTGTTAATGGTCCACAAGGACAACAGCCGGTGATCGATGGCAATGGCGCCAGCACAGCACCTGGTGTGAACTTTTGGAATGAACCTCGTGGTTTGATAAAAATTGGGGGTTCAAACATCCCTAACAATGCGATTCCCCAGCACATCATCATTGAAAACCTGGACATTCGTTCAGCCCGGCCACCGTTTCAATTCACCAATGACAGTGGTGGCACCGAGACTTATTCTAACAATGCGGCCAGTGTTTATGTCGAAATAGGTCAACACATCACCATACGCAACAACACCATACATGATTCTGGTAATGGTATTTTTGTGGGTGCCAATGAGGGCCAGACACAGGATATTTTGATTCAGAATAATTATATCTATGACAATGGCATTGAAGGGCGGTTTTATGAGCACAATACTTATACAGCAGCCATTGGAATCATTTATGAAGGCAATCGCTTTGGTGCTTTGCGAGACGGTGCCTTAGGTAATAATCTCAAAGACCGATCTGCTGGTTTGGTGGTGCGCTATAACTGGATTGAAGATGGCAATCGCCAATTGGATTTGGTCGATGCTGAAGATTCAGATGTATTGGTTAATCATCCAAGCTATGCCACCACCCATGTTTATGGCAACGTTTTGATTGAATCTGATGGGCAGGGCAACTCGCAAATGGTTCACTATGGTGGTGATAGTGGCACCACCAGCGACTACCGCAAAGGGGATTTGTATTTCTATAACAACACCGTCATCAGCACCCGCACTGGTAACACGACTTTAATGCGATTGTCCACCAATGATGAAACCGCTCATGTTTTTAACAACGTGTATTATGGAACGGCAACCGGAAGCAGTCAGGCGTTGATAGATGACAATGGCGTGATGAATATTCAACACAATTGGTTCAAAACCAACTGGAGTGACTGTCATTGCACACCCAATGGCACCATCAATAACTTGGGCAATATCCTTACAGGCAGTACTCCTGGTTTTGTGGACTTGAACAATCAGAACTTCAAATCACAAAACGGCGGTGACCTAATCAATCAGGGTATGGCCATTATGCCCGGACTGTTGCCTGAACATGATTTGCAAAAAGAATATGTCAAACACCAAAAAACCACCAACAGGCTTAGCAGCGGTGTGATGGACATTGGGGCTTATGAGTATTGCGATGAACTCAGTTGTGATTTGATATTTATTGATGGGTTTGATTGAGGACTAAGTCATTGAAAAAAATATTTTATTCATTCGCTATATTGTTCAGTCTATCGGCAATCGCACAAGTGGATTGCGATGAAACACCACTACGCCCATTGGCTGGTGCCATCGTTCTGGGTAATGGCAGCCCCGGGTCAGTGACTACTGCGATGATTCAAAATGCCCTGAATACAGGTGGACCGATTCGTTTTAATGTGGGAGATAACCCGACACAAATTAACCTCACATCGACATTAAATGTCACCAGGGAGACGGTTATTGATGGTGGTGGTTTGGTCACATTAAGTGGGCAGAATAAAAGGCGTATCTTTATAATCCAGAATCCTCAAAATATAAGCTATACCTTTACGGTGCAAAATTTATCCTTGCAAAACGGCTTTACCGCCACTGAAAGTGGAGCTGCGATTTTTAAGCCATCAGGTGGACCCTGGCAAGCGGTCAGTTTAGAAGTGATTAACAGCGAATTTAGCAATAACCACGCCATTCAAGTTGAACAAGATGGAGGCGGTGGGGCCATTTATGCCATAGGCATGGATCAAGTGTTGATCAGTCATTCAACATTTGAAAATAACTCAGGCAGTAATGGTGGTGCTTTTTATTCATTGGGCAGTGATAACATCCGCATCACAGATTCAATCTTTGATGGCAATCAGGCCACTGGTAACAGTGGAAATCCAGGTAATGGTGGTAATGCAGGTGCCATTGGTGTTGATGGGGCGGAAAGAACCATTAATATTTGTCGCTCTGAAATCATTAATAATCAGGCCAATGCCTATGGCGTTGGATTTTTCTCAGTCATGTACGATCAAAACAGTTTGTCCGCATTTACTGACGTGACATTTGAAAATAACATCAACTCATTGGATTTCGGTTTGGCTGGTGGGGCTTATATTCAAGGTGGTCCTTTTATCATTAACCGAAGCAGTTTTATTGAAAATCAATCTCGAGGCGCCGGTGGGATTTTCTTTGGTCCCAATGCCAATGGCGAAATGGTGAACAGCACCGTCTATGGCAATGTGGCAACCAATACTTTGGGCGGTGGCATGTCGATTGACGGTTCAGCAAGCGTCACCTTACGACATGTCACCATTGTGAATAACCATGCACCTTGTGACGTGTGCTTTGCCGGAGGTATTTCGATTGGCGGCAGTAACCAAACCACCATGTACAACAGCATTCTGGCCAATAATACAGGCGGCAATGAATTCAATCCCTGGAATATTCTGAATGCTGTTGCCGGCGATAACAATCTCCAATTTCCACAACAACGCCCCAATGGTCAATTTGAAGTCGCTGCCACCACAGGCATCACTTGGGGAAATCCTTTGTTATCAACGCCAGCCTATAATGGAGGGTACACGCCTACTATGGCCACTCAAACCAATTCACCCGGCCTCAATATAGCCACCATGGCACAATCCACACCACAAGACCAAAGACAAAAAGACCGCTATTTAGCGCCTGATATGGGCTCGTACGAATTACAAGCCGATTTAATTTTTGCAAATAGTTTCGATTGATTGTTAAAATATTGTTAAATAATGCTTGACTCTAAAAATCTTAGGCGTAGAATGCACAGCCTTTAATGAAACTGGCAACATTTTAAAAAGGTTTGCCACAACGGAAAATATAAATATGAATTTACATTATTTCAACATAAATAAGATCGCGACATGTCCGAGTCATGACTCGAATGTGCTGCGTGGTATGCAGTTGATTTAATGCCTTTCACATATTCTAAAAGGCATTGGATGGCCTTTCAGGAATCTTGATTGAAAACCCGATTGGTTATCCACATCGGGTTTTTTTATGCCTGAATAAAACGTTAATTGTCCAATGGGCTCTTAACTAAACCCAATTCGAACACCTATGGAACTGTCTCTGTATGGCAGTCCGGTGCAGCCAATTGTGTTGGTCTGTATGCCTGGTGTTGAATGCGTTAGATAGCCAAGTGGTCAAAGGCGACAGTCTCAGAAACTGTTTATTTATATTCGTAGGTTCGAATCCTACTCTAACTTTGATAGCTCAGTGGGTAGAGCAGCAAACTGTTAATTTGCCGGTCGCAGGTTCGACTCCTGCTCAAAAACCAGCCGAAAGGCACCAAGGCGAGAGCCATATCTAATGTTAGACGCGTGACGTCTTAAAACATCACAGGTCAGTCTCAGTCGGGTGGGCGAGAAGTCCGTGGTTGCAAAACACGCAGCTATGACAAGGTTGTTTGTTAACCGACAGCGAACAGACAGGAAGGCAATTTACATTCATTGCTTTCATGCCAATGATGCATTGGTCTGCTTTCTGAGCCATGTGGCTTGGATTGAGAAACCAAAAAATGAAGCTGTTGTACAGGATGTATCAGTCACACTGGGAGAGTGGTGCAGTTTCAGGATGTGGTGGAACCAGATCAACCCATGATTGGCCACTGTTTGGGCGTGAGGCTGACTTTATATTTTATCGACCTCTTTATGAGTCGTGGATCATGAGAAAAAGTTTGACTGACTGAATCTCAGCGTTGATGAACTGAATCAATAGCGGTGCTATTAATCACGTTCACCGCCTTGACCTTCAGCCACTCAATTCTATTTCTCAAAGACCCAGACTCATGCAGAGGTCGAATGTTTTTTCCGTGAATTGCAAGTGCAATCAATGGAATTAGCCAACGCAGGATGGCCTGCGGTGGTGCGGTAGGTGAGAGAACGTAGAGATGCTGTTATCAGGATGGCTTGATGGCGGTGGTAGGTAGGCGACAGAAAGGAAGCTTTGCCGGTGTCAGGTGGTCCTGGCATCGGTTCGGATTTGAAAGAATCCAAATTTATAGAGACCCGAAAGGGCATGTTTAGTTTAACACGAGGTTTTAATGACTGAGTTTACATAAATGGTGCAAGGATGATTTGCACAGGAATACAGAAAAATGATTTTTAGAAAAAGAATAGTGATTGCGGATAACGAACGAGCGTTGTTATTCAGAGATCGACAATTGATTGCCGTTTTGACAGCGGGTGTACACCAGTTTTGGGATATCGGTGAGCACTTAAAAGTGCGTATATTTGATATCACTGCGACTGAAATCACCCAGAAAGATGTCAAAGTGCTGTTGAGAAATAAAGCAAGCTTGTGCGAAGCATTCTACACAGTAATCAGCACCGATGAAAATGAGGTGGCTTTGATTTATGTAGATGGTCAGTTTACTGATTTGATTAAACCTCAGTCTGAAAAATGGTTTTGGAACACCGAAGCCAAAGTTGAGGTTCGACGCATCAATGTCACTGAGCAGGTAGAAGTATCTGCCAAAGACATGAAAGTGTTGGCCAAAGCAGCCAAGGCGTCTGTTTTGTCTGCGGGTATGGTGATCAAAGAAGTGACCAACCAACAAGTCGGTTTGTTGTTCATTGATGGTAAATTGGTTCGCGTTTTAAAAGCCGGTAAATACGGTTTTTGGAACTACAACCAAACCATTGTGGTTGAAATTGTTGAGACCCGTGCACAAACCATCGAAGTGGCTGGTCAGGAAATCCTGACCAAAGACAAAGTCAGCTTGCGAGTTAACTTGTCTGCGACTTTTAAAGTCACCGATGCGGTCAAAGCCGTGACTGAATTGGCGAACTACAAAGAATTTTTGTACAACGCCTTGCAGTTGGCTTTGCGTAAAGCCATCGGTACCAAAGTGTTGGATGTGTTGTTGGCTGATAAAGAAGCCATCGATACTTTTGTCCGCGGCTTTGTGGCCAAAAAAGTGGTTGAATTCGGTTTGACCTTGATCGAAGTGGGTGTCAAAGACATCATCTTGCCTGGCGAGGCATTAAATATCCCCAAATGGCAAAGTCAGCGTAAATTAGGGCTGTTAGAACAAGGCTTTGTTATGCTGTTATAGCTATTCTCTATCAAATAACAATAACGCAGTGCTAGCAGTCCTAATTTACGCCCTTTGGGTGAATTTTTAAGTAGTTATCTACGTCGTTATTTTTCACGAAAGAGTCAACTTTTACTTAGAAAAATGCCTAGTATCTAACCACTTAAAAAATCCACTGACTTAGTCATTTGGGGGTATTTAATGCACATAATGAAAACCATTTTGAATCAAGTGGTTGAAGCGGAAAAAGCCGCCAAAGCCAACATCATCAAACGCCGTGAAGAAACCGCTGCGACCCGGTCTTTGTTGAACACTGCAAAGTTGATGGATCAAAGCGAAACTTTGAGACGTTTGAAAGAGTTGGAAACTTTGGAAAAAGTGGCCGATAAAGTCAACAACATCACCGTCTTCGGTGGTTTGGAAGGCTTGACCAAAGACAGCGTTAAATTAATGGTTTAACGCTAGTCCACCTGTGCCCCACAGTACCTTTGGTGCTGTGGGTTTTTTAAACTTTAACTGACTATTTCTAAGAAGTTGGATTGTAGCTAATTTCAATCAAGGTGTTTTTTGTAGAAAGAATTTTGATACAATTATTTAAGAAAAGTAGAATGAACCGAATGGAGCCGCCGCAGAAAAGTTGACTGGTTTGTTATTTGCTTTGGTTGTAGAAATGAAATTCAAAATATATTTTAGTAGTTTCGATCAGCGTACATAACATCATTGTCAAAATAAGGTAGTATGATTGAAATCTTTCATCAAGCAAAATGATTCATGGCACAATGGATAAAACCTATCAAATAAAACATTTACAAATTAATTTTGATGAGTATTCAGTCACCTCTTATGGGGTTGAAGTCAAAATGGATCATATGGCTTTAGATGTTTTAAAGCTGTTGCTTGAT
>JAUHXW010000124.1 GCA_030426705.1 Gammaproteobacteria bacterium | reverse complement strand
ATACACAACGTGCAATGTAGGTTTTGTCGGAATTAATCAGTAAGTTGGCAATTTTGGTGGCATCGCCAAAGCAGCAAGGCAATAAGCCGGTAGCCATGGGGTCACGGTTACCTGTGTGACCTGCCTTTTTGGCTTTGATTAAATGCCGGAGTTTTTGTAAAGCCAGGTTTGAGCTGATGCCCTTGGGTTTGTTCAATAAAATGATGCCATGCAAATCCTGGTAATGGCGTTTTGCTGACTTTTTTTGTGCCATTGGGCTTTATTCTTCGTCTGGAAGATTGGGGTCAGTGGCTCTGGCTTTTTGTATCAGATGTTCCAGTTTGCGGCCATATTCCAAGGAAGCATCGTATTTGAATCGCAACTCGGGCACTTTTCTGGTGTTCAACTGCTGTGCCATCACCTGTCGCAATTGTTTGGCATTCAGGCGCAAGGTTTGTAAAGCCAGCTTTTCTTGTGTTGGATCCAAAGTATTGATGTAAACCGTAGCCACAGACAAATCACGAGTGACTTCGACATCTGAAATGGCGATAAAAGAAGTGTCCTCATCAGGTAAATTCTGATGAATGGCAATCGCCAGGGTGCGGCGCAAATGAGCCGCTACCCGATCACTTCTTTTAAAATCTCTGTGTCCCATGTTTTGTTATTTTCCTGAAATTTTAATCCAATGTTTTTTGCACTTCAATGCGCTCATAACATTCGATTTGATCACCAGGTTGAACGTCTTTGTATTGTTTTACACCAATACCACATTCGGTACCTGATCGAACTTCTTTGACATCGTCTTTGTGACGACGCAATGATTCAAGTTCACCTTCGAAAATAACCACATTATCACGCAGTACACGGATGGGGTTATCACGTTTGACCACACCATCTGATACCAAACAACCAGCGATGGTGCCAAATTTCGAAGATCGGAACACGTCTTTGACATCGGCGATACCAATGATTTCTTCACGTGTTTCGGTACCCAAAATACCTGTCACCGAACTTTTAACCTGATCTATCGCTTCATAAATGATACTGAAATAATGCAGGTCCAAATCACTTTCTTTGATGAATTCCCTGGCCACTTTATCAGCACGCACATTAAAGCCTATGATGATGGCGCTGGAAGCCGCTGCCAATTGCGCATCGGCATTGGTGATGCCGCCGACGCCTGCAGAAATCACTTTAACATCAACTTCATCATTGGAAATACTTTCCAAAGATTCACGCAAAGCTTCTACAGAACCCTGGACGTCTGCTTTAACCAACAGGTTAACGGTTAATTTTTCCTCTTTGCCCATTTGTGACATCAGGTTCTCAAGTTTGGCCGCTTGTTGTCGTTTCAAACGATTTTCACGTTCCTGCTCTCGGTGTTCCTGAGCCGCTTCACGGGCATGTTTTTTGTTTTTGACCACCAAAAATTCATCACCGGCAATCGGCACCCCGGATAAACCAAGTACCACTGCAGGAATGGAAGGGCCAGCCGATTTGATTTCTTTACCGTTTTCATCAATCAGACTTCTGATGCGGCCAAATTGTTCGCCACAAAGAATCATGTCACCTTTTTTCAATGTACCGTTCTTAACCAACACGGTGGCAACAGGGCCACGGCCTTTATCGAGTGAAGACTCAACCACAATGCCTGTGGCACTGGCATCTTTCACCGCCTTCAGCTCCATCACTTCAGCTTCCAAAGAAATGGCGTCAAGTAAATTGTCTATGCCTTGTCCGGTTAACGCTGAAACTTCAATAAACTGTACATCGCCACCCCAGTCTTCTGGCACCACTTCGTGCGTGGCCAAATCCTGTTTGACTTTGTCCACATTGGCTTCTGGTAGATCAACTTTGTTCACAGCGACAATCAAAGGTACACCAGCCGCTTTGGCATGTTCGATACCTTCTTTGGTTTGTGGCATCACACCATCATTGGCAGCCACCACCAAAATCACAATATCAGTCACTTGTGCACCACGTGCACGCATGGCTGTAAACGCGGCATGGCCCGGGGTATCAATGAATGAAATCACACCTTTGTCTGTTTCAACGTGATAAGCACCAATGTGCTGGGTTATACCACCCGCTTCTTTATCTGTTACTTTGGTGTTTCTGATGTAGTCGAGCAAAGAAGTCTTACCGTGGTCAACGTGACCCATCACAGTTACTACCGGCGGTCTGATTTCAGCATTTTCTTCGTCGATGCTTTGCTCAGTTTCCTCCTTTAAGATTTCTGCTTTGGTTTGAACCACAGCTTCTTCGGCTTTGTGACCCAACTCTTCAACCACCAATATGGCGGTGTCCTGATCAAGTGGTTGGTTGATGGTAACCATCATGCCCATGTTCATCAACACCTTGATGATATCGCCAGCCTTGATCGACAATTCTTTGGCCAAATCAGAAACAGTGATGGTTTCTGGAATCGCTACAGTTTTAACCACAGGAGCTGCTGGTTTTTGGAAACCATGTTCAGCATTGGAAGGCGCGACATGCTTACGGGCTTTGCGATCAGCTTTGTGTCCCGGTTGTATGTGCAATTGTTTGCGACCATATCGGGTGTTATTTCTATTATCCTGGTCTCGGCCTTTTGATTTTCCGCTTTTTTCCTGTTCTCTTTTCTTACGATTGGCACGTTCAGTGATGGCTTTTTGGACTTGCTGATCCACCAGTTCATCATGACGCTTTTTCTTTTCTGCTTCCTTATTGGCCGTTTCTGCTTTGGCTTTTTCAATTTTAGCCTGTTCTTCAGCCATTTTTTGTTGGGCTTCTTCCTGTTTGCGCAATTCTTCCTGCTCTGCTTCAAAAGCCAACCTTTCCTGTTCTTCCTTGGCTTGCTCTTCAGCAGCCTTACGAACTTCTTCTTGCTGTTGATTTTTCAGCTTTTCTTCGGCTTCACGCTTGGCTTGTTCTTCAGCCTCTAACTGTTGCTTGCGCTCTTCCAGGGCACGTTGCGCTGCCAGCCGTTCCTTTTCAATTTCAGCCATTTCAGCCTGACTGGGACCGGTTGTGACTTTTTTCTTTTTGACTTCAATGTTGATGTTTTTGGTTTTTGCAACGCCGGAACCACTGCTGGGTACACGCAAAACTTCCTTGGTCTTCCTTTTGAGCACCACTTTTTTACGCGGCGACAGGCTTTTTTTCTCCTTACCGTGAGAGCCACGCAAAAACTCCAACAACTTAACTTTGGATTCATTGCTGATAGTGTCGTCTTCTGATGAGGCCGGAATGCCTGCACTTTCAAGTTGTTCCATCAACTTTTCGGCAGTGATTCCCAGTACACCAGCTAATTGTTTTACAGTTACATCAGACATAGTTGTCTCCAGTTTCGTTTATTCGTCGAACCAATGTTTACGTGCTTCCATGATCAAATCTGAAGCGTCCGCTTCTTCCATATCAACCAATTCAAGCAACTCATCTGTGGCCAAATCGGCCAAATCATCTCTGGTTCTGATACCATTATCAGCCAACATATAGGCCAATTTGTCATTCATTAAATCCAGCCCCAATAAATCTTCGGCTGGTTTTTTGTCTTCCAGTTTTTCTTCATTGGCAATCATTTGCGTTAACAAGGCATCCCTGGCTCGACCACGCAACTCTTCAACCAAGTCTTCATCAAAGCCATCAATATTGAGCAGCTCGGATTCATCCACATAAGCAATTTCTTCAATGGAAGAAAAACCTTCCTGAACCAATAAAATCGCCATGTCCTCATCGACATCCAGTTTATCCTGATATTCGCGTACAAACTCCATGGCTTCGGCTTCATTTTTCTCTTCAGCCTGTTCTGTGGTCAACACATTGATTTCCCAATTGGTCAATTCACTGGCCAATCTGACATTTTGACCACCACGACCAATCGCTTGAGACAATTGTGCTTCATTGACAGCCACATCAATAGCGCCTTTTTCTTCATCAACCACAATCGATTCAATTTCAGCAGGCGACATGGCATTGATGATAAACTGTGCCGGATTTTCATCCCACAACACAATATCAATACGCTCGCCACCCAACTCATTGGCCACTGACATCACCCTTGAGCCACGCATGCCAACGCAGGCACCAATTGGGTCCAGTTTTTTATCATGTGAAAAAACGGCAATCTTGGCACGATGTCCTGGATCTCTGGCTGCTCCTTTGATTTCCAGAAAGCCTTGAGAAATTTCTGGCACTTCCATTTTAAACAATTCAATCATGAATTCAGGGCTTCTTCTTGACAGGGTCAAAATCGGTCCACGGTTCAAGCGGTTGACTTCAACCAATAACCCTTTCAAACGGTCACCCCGCTTCACTTTTTCACGTGGAATGCCATATTCACGTGGCACAATGGCTTCATTACCGCCGCCCACATCTATGAACACATGACCTCGTTCAACGCGTTTAACAATACCTGAAAGCACTTCGCCCACACGGTCTTCGTACATTTCAACCACTTGCTCACGCTCAGCTTCACGTACTTTTTGTAAAATCACTTGTTTTGCTGTTTGAGCAGCAATACGCCCAAATTCGACTGATTCCATTTCTTCCTCAATAACATCGCCTATTTCGATGTCCGGATCAGTTTTTTTGGCATCTTCCAGCAACAATTGACGGTCTTCAGATTCAAATTCTTCTTCATTCACCACGGTCCATCGGCGATAACTGTCGTACTTACCGGTATTCCTGTCAATATCGACACGAACGTCCATATCTTTCATGTGTTTTTTTCTGGTGGCTGATGCCAAAGCCAATTCAATGGCCTCAAAAATCACATCACGACTGACGCCTTTTTCATTGGACAAGGCTTCTGCTACATATAGAATTTCTCTACTCATTTTTTAACTCCACCAACAGTTGGTTTCAACCGAGCTTTCATTACATTTCCCATATCGAACTCATAATCGGTGACCTCATTGGTCACCACGATGCTGTCACCATCAACACTGTCGATGACTCCTTTGATGTTTCTGGCACCGTTTACTGGCTGCGCCAGTTTAACCTGAACATGTTCACCCACATAACGAGCAAATTGTTGACTGTTGAACAACACCCGATCAATACCTGGTGATGAAACTTCCAGCACATAGGCGCTTTTGATGGGGTCTTCCACTTCCAAAATCCCAGACAGTTCACGGCTGCAGTCAGCACAATTGTCTACAGATATACCGTCGGCATGATCTATAAAGACACGCAAAATGGCATTGTTCTTTTGAGGCATATATTCAATGCCCCAAAGCACAAAGCCCATGTCTTCAATGACCGGTGATATTAATGCTGTCAGTAACTTCTCTTTCATCAAATGTTAACTCAATGGTTTCAAGTTTATGTGAAATCGTTGTGACAGGTGAGTGCTTTTGTTGCCTCACCAACAAATTTCAGCAACAAAAAAGGCTCCATCTGGAGCCTGATACGTATTCATTCAATTGGCGTACAATCAATTGGTTGCGGGGGCAGGATTTGAACCTACGACCTTCGGGTTATGAGCCCGACGAGCTGCCAGACTGCTCCACCCCGCGTCTGAGCAGAGCATTTTAACAAAATTAGCGCTTCAAGGTCAAATTGCTTTCCAACTCGGGCTTAATTTCTGTGCTCTACAGGTCCACGCCCCCTACCCCTAACTAACAGCGGGAATAGCGATCCGCCCATTTCTCCTGTTTGCGCTGTTGCTGCAATGCAGCCTGTTTCTTGAGTACATTATCAATAACACGTACCACGCTGTTTATGTTAACCGGTCTGTTTTTACGTTCAACATGGCCCGTCAGATTGATGTCTGCATGCAAGCTGCCATTTTTATAATGCGACCAAATTTCTGCAGCATAATCGGTATTGGCCAGCTCTGGCGCAAATTGGCTAAAGTAAATCGTTAGGTTATCAACATCCCGTCGAAACAAACTGTACGCGTTATTATTGCCCGCCGCATCCACGGCTTGCGGCAAATCCATGATAACCGGCCCATCTTTGCCCAGCAACACGTTGTATTCAGATAAATCACCATGAACGACCCCCGCACTCAGCATGCGGACAACTTGCCGGATTAACAGGTGATAGTGCTCGCGCGCCTGCCCTGCCGTTAGTGTTACGTCATTTAACCGCGGCGCAATATCGCCTTTACAATCCACGATCAATTCCATCAATAATACGCCTTCAAAAAAATTGTAGAAATGTGGCACGCGCACACCGACAGCGGCAAGCCGGCATAGCATATCGATTTCCGTACTTTGCCATGCTTCTTCCTGTACACTGCGTCCATATCGACTGCCTCTTGCGATGGCTCGAGCGCGTCGGCTATTCTTAATTTTCCGCCCTTCCGTATAGCTAACACTCTGATGAAAATTGCGCTTATTGCTCTCCTTATAAACTTTGGCGCACCGCAGTGCTTCTCCACATCGCACCACGTATACCATAGCCTCCTTGCCGCTCATTAGCTGACAAATAACGGTATCGACAAGCCCCTCATCAATTAACGGCTCAATTCTATTCGGTATCTTCATAACTGTATTCAAGCGCGTCCAAACTTTCTCACGCTATGCCTCCTCTCAAAAAATTTACTCAAACAATTCATACTCGCATCTGTATTCTGCAAAAGCCCGGCTAGCGGCTCTTTCCTCACGTTTTCACACTTCTCAATTCAGTCTGAATCTAGCCGTCTTACTGCGATGCCAGATAGCATCAGGACATGAAAGTTGATCCATCACTGGTTTTTTTTTGATATCCTTTCCGTTTTCCTCAAGTTCGGCTTTACATTTCTTTGATCGTGATTGATAAAACACACTCTCCTTAAGCTTGGTATACATACGCACCTCCTGGGTCATGTTTTTTACGTTTAAACCAATTGAACGATTAAAATTGTAACGACGAAAAACTATCTTTGGAATGTGGTAAATTGTCGCGCGTCAATTTACCGCACCCTGTATCTGTGCAGAATTCAGCGCAATTATTGGTTAGTAGCACAACGCTGATATGGCCGTTTTTAACCGGACACCCAAGAGAACGGTCAAACGCTTTCAAAGCCATGGATTGCTGCGGAATCTATGTGCACAGCCTGCTCTGGATTTCAGAGATCGCTATAAATGAATGGACTGGCACTTTCGCGCGCAATCAAATATTTGCTTTGATTGAATACACCGAAATGCACCCAAACTCTTAGATAATTTGCGCCAATCGCGCCAAAGTTCGGTGCTTTCTATTATTTGTCAACGGTTTGACAACCATTCCGGCTTCTAGTACATTCATCTTTAACGAAAAAGCGCATTCATTATTTCATTAATCTACTGAGACCGAATTTTGACAACGTTACCGGACAACTTGCAAAATATGCCCCACATCCCGGATGATGTGATTCTTTCGGTTCATATTCCCAAGGCCGCGGGTATAAGCCTTTGGCAAATGTTTCAACGCGCTTTCCCCGAGAGATTCGCTGACGTCTACCCCGACCGGGACCCGTGGCGCAATATCGTCGATAAGGTCGAGGTCATTCACGGCCACTTCGATCTGCAGGACTATTTATCGATTGCCCGGACGCCGCGCGTGATCACTTTTCTTCGCGAACCATTAAGCCGGGCAGTTTCACATTTTTATTTCTGGCTCGAGACAACAAATCCATCAGCAATAGATCATCCATTATATGTCAAGCATTTTGTAGAACAGGCGCCGGACCTGGAACGTTTTTTGCTGGAACCAGAGATGGCCAACCTTATATCCAGCTTTCTCAAGCCGTTTGACCGGCCAGAGCAGTTCTGGTTCGTTGGCTTTCAGGAACATTTCGCTGAAGACGTCAGGTGCTTGCAGCGGTTGCTTCGCCTGCCTGAAGTGCCGCCTCCGATGCATAACAAAGGCGAGAAAAAAAGCAAAACAAAGATCGA
>JAUHXW010000123.1 GCA_030426705.1 Gammaproteobacteria bacterium | reverse complement strand
CAATGCGATACCACGAGAAAGTGGTGCAGTGGTGGTTAGCGATGTTGATGTCAGGAAAACTTTTAATCAAATCAAATCTGAAATCATTGAAGAATATCGAAAAATCGAAGCCAATTTGGAAATTTCACTGGTTGAAACTCAGGTGCCAGTTGCGGTCATGGACGCACGCGAGCAAGACCTATTGCTCAAAACCGTTTATACGATTCACAATGGCGTATTCAGAATGAGCCCTGATATCGATGGATTGGTGGAAACTTCAAATAATCTGGCACGGGTTTTGGTCAAGGATGGTCACATTAAAATTCTGAGCTTAACGCGCAGTGCCACTGAATTTGGCAAAATGGATTTGGCACATCAAGTCAAGTCAGGTCTTGAAATGGGTGGTTTTGATGTTACTTTGGATGGTTCATACCCAGGTTGGAAACCCAATCCGGAATCAAAGATTCTGAAAGTGCTGCAAGGTGTTTATCAACAGATGTTCAATGACCAACCGAAAATCATTGCTTACCATGCCGGATTGGAATGTGGTATTTTGGGCACCAATTACCCTGAGATGGACATGATTTCATTCGGTCCAACCATTCAACGCGCCCATTCACCCGATGAAAGAGCCAGCATTTCTTCGACACAGAAGTTTTGGAGATTCCTGTTAGAAATTTTGCAAAATATTCCTGAAAGGAGTAACTGATGGAGCGCCGGCGGCTCGCCGGCATTTCCTTAAGAACCTTGTTCCAACAGACTGGTGTGGGAACACCACTGGGTAGTCTGCTTTAGCCGACCAAATTCAATTCACAAAGTTTAATTGTTGACTGAAGTCAACTACCCAAAATACCTATGAAAAAAGGTGCTGGCGGTTCATCCTGGTTAACTGGCCTCAAAGCTTGATTTGAATATGGTGTCGAAATCGTAATTCGGTGAGGTGTTGTAACCATTAATCACACCCAGTTCGGTGTAATCATTGTAGCCAGGGAAAATATGCCCCAGGAAGGGATTGCCCATGCGTTTGAGAATCACTTCACTGACCACGTCGCGGTAGTCCACAGTGACATCCACATCATCACCTTCGAACAACTGGTTCTGAGCCAAACCAGGAAAAATTCCATGGAAGCCGGGTACCACGTTGTCGCTGATGATGAACATCGGATTGCCATAACCATGATCGGTGCTGTTGTCTGAGTTTTGATAGGCTCGACGGCCGAATTCAGATTGCACCACCACGGTGAACTGTCCAGCATGAGTGGCTGCCAAATCCTGGTAAAAAGCATACAAGGCCTGTGATAAATCGGTGGCCAAATCATTGAACACATTTTCCTGGTTGTTGTGTGTATCCCAACCACCGGTGGGTACATAAGCGACTTCTAAATCCACATTGGCTTTGTACAATTGGGCCACAGCTTTGAGCTGATCACCGATAAAACTGCTTGGATAGACGGCAGCATTGCCTGGTACATAATTAGCCCAATCAATGTTTTGGATGATGGCGGCTGCATTCAGGGTTTGCTGTGCGCTGAGTTTTTCCGGAGAATTGGCCTGGCTGTTAATTTCTGTTAAAGTGGCTTGCATTTCATATTCCCAACTCCAATGTCCTTCGCCCAGACCAAAATTTTGCGGGTCTGCCATCACCAAGGCGGCAGAATCCGCAAGGACAGCATCGGTGGTGCTGTAACTGGGCACCAGTGAAGGAATCAGGGCATTACTTGGGGTGTGAATCGATGATTCAAAATAGCGGGTCAACCAGCCTGAACTGGCACCGGATGATCCAGCAGTTCCCAACTCTAAATATCGAGTGGCTTCAAAGTGACTGCGATTGGCTTCGACCAAACCCGTGGCGTGGACAATACACATTTTGTCATCATTAAATAACTGTGCCAATCCAGCTGCTGCAGGGTGCATGCCAAAAGCACTGGTACCATTCAAAGGTAAAGAAACATTGCTTGCCACGTGCAAACTGGGACGCAATACATCCCGATATTCAATGTAATCTGCACCAGATCGTGGCGGCACCATGTGTAAACCATCCATACCACCATTTAAAAATACATAAACCAATAAATCACTGCCAGTTTGTCCGCCTTTGGTGAGTTTCTTGGCGAAACCCAGTTGTAAACCGCCCATACCGGCCAGTGTCACCAACCCTGTACCTTTGATAAAATTTCTTCTGTTAAGCTTTTTCATGTTTATCTCCTAGCGGTAACTGAACTCAGCAGTCATACAAATGGTGGCTACCAATGCATACAGGCGTTCTTCATTGTAACCAGGCCAGCCATTGTCATTGATGTCGATGGGGTCATCCCTGTCTTGTGGGTTACCGGTGCCATCGTCAGAGTGAGTCAATGACATAAAATGAGCCAGACGATCCTGGGTGTGTGCATCCGGTTGAACACCACACAGCCTTTCAAACCAAAAATTCACCAGGTTGTTGGCGGTGATGTTACTGGCATTGGGGAACTCTGCTTGGGTTTGGGCTTTGATGGTATTCCAGGGGACTTCATCAAGGTCATTTCTTTCCTTACAAAACCACTGTATGTAACGCCAGGTCATCATTTGTGTTGATGAACCCAGCCAATGGGCTTTGGTATCTGGGTATCCATTCGGAGAACTCCAGCTGAAAGGATATCCACCCGAGTCACTGAATACCCAACGGTGGATGTTGGTGTCATTCTGGTTGGGGTTAAAGGTGTAACTGAAGCCAATTTGACGCATCACTGAAACACTTTTTTCGAATGGACGTTTAACCTTTTCGCTCCAGGTGTTCAAAAACTCAGTTGATTTTAACAATACTTCCATGGCTTGCTTGATTTGATCAGGTTGGGTTCTGTTTTGATACAGCGTGTCAGCCACTTGGTCAACAATGCTTTGTGGCGGATTGTCTGAAATAAAACGGCGACATAATTTTTTGGCGATGAAATTATTGGTGCTGGGATTATGTGCCAACTTTTTGATCATTTGTCTGGCATCGGCCAATGGATAGGCTGGGTCGTATTCATAATATTCTCCCAATACCCTGGATATGCCATCATAATGCCAATCTTCCCGAAACAGGAAATTGCCCGTGGGTGCATGCCCGCCATCATCGTCCGACCAGTGTGCACCATCATATGACCAGCCAGTCAGCAGTCGAGCCACATAATACACATCACGTTCTACATAACCCAGTCTGCGACCTTGTCCATCAGTGGGAACGTCTTGCCAGGCCATGTGACCATAATAATTTTCTGCGCCCAAAGTATGCAGTTCCAAAAGCTCACGGGCGAAATTTTCATTGGGAGCAGTGACATTATTGGTACCATTACCGAGATACATCATCATACTGGTTGAGCGGGTCATGGCATAAAGCATGTCATAAAAATTGCCCAATGCATTGGCTCTAATGACATCGCGGTCATAATGGGTGAACATACCAGGAATACCATCACCATCAATATAAACGCTGAAATGGTTGTGCCAGAAATCCGTCATGGTTTCGAACAGCTGACGTTTAGAGTTAATTGCTCTGATAAAAGTGGCTGCAACGGTTTCACGACTTGGTCTGATGTGATCTTCCCAGTCAATTGGGCTGCCGTCAGGTCTTCTGATATGATCCTGATAGAGTTGTTGTCGGGATTTGTTGAGGGTGGAAAAGCCATTGCTTCCAGTCAACAAAGCATCAGTGGCACTGTCATTGATGCTTTGGAAATCCAATTGTTCATCAATGTAAGCAAAGACTTTGTCCTGAGTGGTGCCTGGCAAAGATTCAATGTAAGCCACATCATCAGGAGAGGGACCAAAAGCCATTTTACTCAATACCAGATGAATTAAACCGGGCGAAGCAATTGTGCCTTTGGTTTGTAGTTTATTTTGCGTCATGGGCACAAAACTGAATTTTTTATCCCCTGTTTTTTTTTCTAACACCTTGGGTCTTTCAGACTTGGGTGTGTATTTTTTTTTATATATATTCATAGATAACCAAATTAATCAGTTAGCAATTAGTTTAATCGTTCACCCGTTTTTATTTGAGCAATACTTCACATAAAATGCTGGTCAAGAATCAAAAAATAAATTATTTTCTTGTTTTTTAACGAAATCAGGGTATTTTGGTTGACCATGCTTTGCAAGAAAAAACACACGATTATACAACTCCTGATGCTGGTTTTTTGGTTCAATATGGGCTCAGCTGAAGTTCATGATGTCGTGGTGCAGGATAATAATTTCACACCTGCAAATATCAGTATTCAAGCCGGCGATACTGTACGCTGGGAAAATTTTGGCAACAACAATCACAATGTGGCTTCAACTGACTTGAGTTTTCTGTTCCGTTGTGCGGATGGTTGTGACGACACGGGAGGTGATGGCAACCCAGCAGGTTTGGGGTGGGTTTCTGAAGTGACTTTTCACCTGCCTGATTCCAGCATTCCTTATGTTTGTGAACCCCATGTGGGATTCGGCATGACTGGTTCTGTTAGTGTGCAAACACCCAGTGAGTTCCAGATTGTGACGGTTTCTGACAGCGATGGATTTGAACCACAGGAACTGACCATTGTCCAACATGACCGAGTGTTGTTCATCAAAACCAATGGTGCTCATAATGTCCATGCGGATGATGACAGTTTTCGTTGTGCCAATGGTTGTCGGGATGATGGTATTGAAGGAGAAGATGAATTCACCGGGTTTCCCTGGCAGTTTTTTAAGCAATTCAATGAACTGGGTAGTTTCCCTTATCACAGTGACAACCCTGATTTTCCAGTCACAGGTGTTATTCATGTGGTAACTGATACCATCTTTGCCAATGGCTTTGAATCATTTTAAAATAGCCAGTTATTAACAAAAAAATCCCACACATGACAAAATTTACTGGAACAGATAACTATGTAGCTACTGATGATTTGCAATTAGCTGTCAATGCGGCGGTTACTTTGCAAAGACCCTTGTTGATCAAAGGCGAACCGGGCACGGGAAAAACCATGCTGGCCGAAGAAGTGGCTGGGGCCATGGGCAAAAAGCTCATCAGCTGGCACATCAAATCCACCACCAAAGCACAACAAGGTTTGTATGAATACGATGCAGTCTCTCGTTTGCGTGATTCGCAATTGGGAGATGATAAAGTTCATGACATCAAAAATTATATCAAGCAAGGCATGTTGTGGCAGGCGTTTACAGCTGATGAACAAGTGGTTCTGCTGATTGATGAAATTGACAAAGCGGACATTGAGTTTCCTAATGATTTGTTGGTGGAATTGGACAAAATGCAATTCAGTGTGTATGAAACCGGTGAAACCATTCAGGCCAAACACCGACCTATTATCATCATCACCAGCAACAATGAAAAAGAATTGCCCGATGCTTTTTTGCGTCGCTGTTTTTTCCATTACATTAATTTTCCTGATAAACAGACCATGCAGGAAATCATCAAAGTACACCATCCGGATTTAAAAAAAGGCATGCTCAACGCCGCTTTGGAAGTGTTCTTTGAAGTCAGGGAAGTGCCTGGCTTAAAGAAAAAACCTTCGACTTCAGAACTCATTGACTGGATCAAATTATTGGTCGCTGACGACATTCCCATTGAAGCACTGCAAAACAAAAGCATTAAGGAAGCCATTCCGCCTTTGTACGGTGCTTTGCTGAAAAATGAGCAGGATGTCGAGATGTTACAAAAACTGGCCTTTATGATGCGTCGCCAAGGTTAAATACCGTGCTCATTGATTTTTTCTATACCTTGAAAAAGGCTGGATTGCCGGTCTCCATCAAGGAGTTGCTGGTGCTGTTAGATGCGCTGGAACAACAAGTGGTGTTTGGTTCAGTCGATGACTTCTATCATCTGTCCAAGTTGTGTATGGTCAAAGACGAAAAGCATTTTGATCGCTTTGATTTGGCTTTTGGGCATTATTTTCATGACCTGGAAATGATTGAGGATTTTGAATCTTTTTTGATTCCGCATGACTGGTTGAAGCCAGACTGGATTAAAAACCTGACCGAGGAAGAGAAAGCACAAATCGAGGCTTTGGGTGGATTTGATAAGTTGATGGAAACCCTCAAAAAACGCCTGGAAGAACAACAGAAAAAACACCAGGGCGGTAACAAATGGATTGGCACCGGCGGCACCTCACCGTTCGGGCATGGTGGCTATAACCCTGAAGGCATTCGCATAGGTGGCGAAGGCCGTCACAACCGTGCCACCAAGGTTTGGGAAAAACGCCAATTCAAAAACCTTGATGGTACCGCTGAACTCAATACGCGCTCGATGAAAATGGTGTTGCGTAAATTGCGAAAATTCGCCCGTACTGGTGCGGCTGATGAACTGGATTTGGCTGGCACCATTAAGTCCACCGCGGATAATGCCGGTTTACTGGATTTAAAAATGCGGCCTGAACGCCACAATGCGGTGAAATTATTGGTGTTTTTCGATGTGGGTGGTTCAATGGATTACCATGTGCAGCGCTGTGAAGAATTGTTTTCCGCGGTTCGCGCTGAATTCAAGCACCTGGAGTATTTCTATTTTCACAATTGTATTTATGAAAAGTTATGGAAAGACAATCATCGCAGGTGGCAGGAAAACATCAGTACCTGGGATGTGTTGAATACCTTTGGTTCAGACTATCATGTGATGATTGTTGGTGATGCGGCGATGTCACCGTATGAAATTTCAGAGCCCTATGGCAGTGTTGAACACATGAATGACGAATCCGGTTATACCTGGATGCAGCGTTTATTGGAACAATGGCACAAAGTGGTCTGGCTTAATCCGGTGCCTGAAGAATATTGGTCTTATACCAACTCAACTGTCATGCTGCACAAAATCATGTCCGAGCGGATGTATCCCTTAAACCTCGATGGTATTCAATCAGCCATCGACAACTTAGCGAAGTAGAGAAACGATGAGCAAACAATCACTCAATATAGCCATCCTCACCGTCAGTGATACGCGAACCGTTGAAACCGACACATCAGGGTTGTTTCTCAAAGAAGCAGCACGCGCCGATGGCCATCAAGTGGTCTTTCATGAGATTGTTCAAGACGACCAGAGGACCATTCGAGACCAGGTTAAAAGCTGGATCACAGATTCAAAGGTTCAAGTGATTTTACTCACCGGCGGCACCGGCTTTGCCCCAAGAGATGTGACGCCGGAAGCGATTGAGCCGTTGTTTGAGAGAAATATCCCTGGCTTTGGCGAACTGTTCAGAATGATTTCCTATGAAGAAATCGGCACCTCCACCATCCAATCCCGCGCGCTGGCTGGCATCGCTAACCAAACCCTGATTTTCGCCATGCCAGGCTCCACCGGTGCCTGCCGCACCGCCTGGACCAAGATTTTAAAAGAGCAGCTGGACAGTACCCATAGGCCTTGTAATTTTGCGGGTTTGGTGTTTGGGGCAACCAAACTTGATCCTGTTACAAAAGAAGCTAATCATTGAATCCGTTATAAGTTGAGTGGATACTAATTACCGTCATTCTGTGGCTTGACCACAGAATCCAGGACAAAGAGTATCAATTTTGATAAATTCAACATGGATAATAGAACAAACAACCTGGATCCTGCGATCAAGTCGAAGGATGACGATTCTATAGCTCATGGTATTAGAACAAGAATGGCTCTCTGATACACTTCTTCTAAATTGAATGTCCTTAAATAAAATCAACACAATGTGCTAACATTTACACTGTCATTATTGGAATCCTCAGTATATTTTAAAACATGAGTTATGCAGAAATATTAACTACAAATGCAATTGCAATTGCAATAGTTGGGTATCTATTGAAATTATGGGTAGATAAGCGCCTCACCCAGTCTTTGCAAAAAGAATTTGAGAAGTTTAAAGTGCCTCTTGCTAAAGAAATTTCTTTATATTCAATTCAGAACCAATGGAACCACGCTA
>JAUHXW010000452.1 GCA_030426705.1 Gammaproteobacteria bacterium | reverse complement strand
CCATTGATGAGGCCACACCAACTTCACCTTGACAACCCACCTCAGCACCCGAAATGGAGGCTTTGGTTTTGTACAAAATACCCACAGCCGCAGCGGTTAAAAGAAAGTCACGGATGCCTTGTTGGCTGCTGTTTGGAATGAATTCCTTGTAATAATGCAGCACAGCAGGAATGATGCCTGCTGCACCGTTGGTTGGTGCTGTGACCACACGGCCTCCTGCAGCGTTTTCTTCACTGACAGCCAATGCGTACATATTGACCCAATCTAAAATGGTCAATGGGTCAGCTAAATCCTTTTCTGAACGTTTGTCCAAATCACGAAATATTTTTGGTGCCCGTCTGGCAACCTTTAAGCCACCAGGTAAAACACCATCGGTTTTGATGCCGCGTTGTACACAAGATTCCATCGCTTGCCAGATGATGTCCAATTCTTTGTTAACTTGATCGATACTACGCCAGGTCTGCTCGTTGGCATACATGATTTCAGCAATGGTCATGTTGTGTTGATGACACAACTCAATCAATTCATCACCTGAGGTGAAAGGGTATTTGAGCTCAGAGTCATCTTCCATGATGTGTTGTTTGGCCATATGGGTATGCGCCAGGATAAAGCCACCGCCCACGGAATTATAGGCTTTGCGCAACAATTCCTTGCCATCCTTGTCATAGGCGGTGAATTGCATGCCATTGGAATGTAAAGGTAATTTCTTGCGTTTGTGCCAGACCAGATGCTTTTTATTGATAAATTTCAATGTCAGGTTTTCAGTGGCCTGGATTTGGTTGTTGGTTTCAACTTGTTCCAACAATGCAGGAATGGCATCAGGATCAACCTTGTCCGGTTCTTCGCCTAACAGACCCAAAATGATGGCTTTGTCGGTGCCATGTCCACGCCCTGTATGGCTTAATGAACCGTAAAGTTCGGTTTTTATGCTGTGAGTCATGGCTTCGAGGTTATGTGAAACCACTTGTGCCACAAACATATTGGCCGCACGCATGGGGCCAACGGTGTGTGAACTGGATGGGCCAATGCCGATTTTAAAGAGGTCAAAAACGCTGACTGCCATGATAAACTACACGCATGAAAAAACTGAAATTATACAGCAGAATTGAATGCCCGTTGTGTGAGTATGCCGAAGAGTTATTGCAAGAAAATGGCATTGCTTATGAGGTGGTGGATATTGATGACTCAGAAGACTTGATCAAAGCCTATCACGTTCGTATTCCAGTGATTACCAATGATGAGCAAGAATTGAACTGGCCATTTGATGCTGAACAAGCGATGGAACTGCTCAATGGCTAAAGCGAAAACCCAATTTGTCTGCAATTTATGCGGTCATGTTACCTCAAAATGGTCGGGACAATGTGTCGCGTGCAAGGAATGGAATTGCATTGATGAAATCAAAATCCAACCGACCACAACCAGCGGTAAGGTCAATCGCTACAGTAACTATTCAGGCGATTCTTCGATTCAAAAACTGGGCAAAATCAGCACCAAGCAGCAACAGCGCACATCATCCCACATCAAGGAATTGGATCGTGTGCTCGGTGGTGGTATTGTTCCGGGTTCAGTAATCCTCTTGGGCGGTGATCCCGGCATTGGAAAATCCACCTTGATGTTACAGGTCTCAGCACAAATCAGCCAAGTCGTG
>JAUHXW010000122.1 GCA_030426705.1 Gammaproteobacteria bacterium | reverse complement strand
TTCTTGAAGGAAACTCCTTGGCAGAATTCTTTTTATCTTTATATGGGTTTTTGCCGTCTCTGAAAGACATCACAATGGGCACACCTTTGAGGTTAAAAGCTTTTCTGAAACAATTTTCCAAATAGCGTTTATAGCTGTCCGGTAATTTGGTGGTACGCTTACCATGTACAATGATTCTCATGGGGTGATTACCACCCGAATGAGCAAATTTTAACTGTGAACTCAAGCCCTGAACCAAAGGTGGTTGGTGCGCTTTATAAGCCTCAGTCAAGACATTGGTTAATTGATTGGCGGTCAGTTCGGTATCCGCTTTTTCCATCAACAAATCAATGCGTTCCATCAATACCCGCAGTCCAGAGCCATGTAAAGCCGAAGTGAACAACAAAGGCACCCATTCGAAGGCCTGCATTTTCAAATGCAATTTCTCTTTCACATAGCTGCGGTGCTCTTCGCTCAAATGATCCCACTTATTAACCACCAATATCACCGGCTTAGCATGGTGAACCGCCAAACCCAACAAATGCAAATCCTGATCAGTGATGCCTTCCTGAGCATCAATCATAACCACACAAATTTGTGCAAGTTTCATCGACTCAATGGTTTTTAATATGCTGAATTTTTCAATGCCTTCATCAATTTTTGCACGCTTTCTGACACCAGCAGTATCAATCAGGGTATAGGGCATGTCATCCCAGACTAAAGGCAAACTGATGCTGTCACGGGTGGTACCTGGCATATCAAAGGCCAACACGCGGTCCTCACGCAATAAGCGATTGACCAAGGTGGACTTGCCCACATTAGGACGGCCAATGATGGCAATTTTGGGGCCGTGATCATCAATCAATTCTGTAGAAAATTCTGCTTCGGCCTTTTTGAAGAATTGATTCAACTGGTTTTTAAGTTCTGCCAAACCCTTGCGGTGTGCCGCACTGACAGACAGCATCTGCTCAATCCCCAATTGATAGAAATCAGCCAAAGCCATTTCATCAACCTGACCCTCTGATTTGTTGGCGAGCAAAATAAGTGGCTTCTCAGTTTGGCGGATGCGCTTCAGAATTTTTTCATCATCACCCACCAAACCATCTCTGGCACTGACCACGAACAAAACCAAATCAGCTTCTTCAATGGCAGTGAGGATTTGTTGATCCATCAACTCAGTCAGCTGACCCTCATCGCCCAGCATACCGCCGGTATCGATTAAAGTTGCTTGAAAATCAGCTAATTCAATGTCGCCATATTGACGGTCACGGGTTAAACCAGGTAAATCCGCAACCAAAGCATTGCGCGTGTTGGTTAATGCGTTAAATAAAGTGGATTTGCCCACATTGGGGCGCCCAACGACTGCGATTACTGGCAACATCAGCTGACATTAATTTTTAGAATATCTGACAGCCATGATTTGACCGTCATAATTATAGGTATAAAAGACATCACCCACCACCACCGGGGCATCATACAAACGATTACCACCGGTTCTGAAGCGATTGAGGATTTCGCCATTAACACCATCTATAACGTGCAAATAGCCCTCAAAATCACCCACCAACAAATCACCCAAATAGTAACTGGGGCGGGTTACATTACGATTCAGCAACTGATCTTGACTCCAGCCTCTTGAACCATCCATGCGATTCAGCTCATGAACAATCGACTGATTATCTGACAAATACAATGAACGTCTGGAAACAGTCACTCCTGTCACAGAACCAATGTTTTGACTCCACAACACACGGCCTGACTCTGTGGCCACGGACATGGTTTTGTCTGCGGCGCTGGCTAAATACAAGTCAGTTGCTACGGCAGCTATGTCACCATCAATATCAGCGATGCGATCTATTTCCGTTTTTCCCTGACTGTTGATGACATTTTGTTGCCACAGCACGGTACCATCCATGATATTCAAGGCCGCTACTTTGCCATTATCGAAGCCGATATAAACCCGACCGCCTTTGGCTATTGGTCTGCTATTACCGCGGATGGTTAAATTAGGAATATTGGTGTCAAAAATCCATTCTCTTTCACCGGTTTGGATTGAAAAGCCATATACCCTGCCATCTTGTGTACGCACCACCACTTTATTGCGATCAATCACCGGTGGGCTCAAAACTTCTGAAGTTACGTTGGTTTCCCACAATACGGTTCCAGTATCAACGTCCAAAGCAATGACTTTACCCTCAGGACCACCCAAAACCAGAATGGTGTCACCAATTCCCGGGCCTGCACTGATTTCGGAATCCAGATTAACTTTCCAGTTCACCGCACCGGTCAGGGCGGCAAAACTGACCACCTCACCGGCTTGCGAAGCCACATAAAGATTGCCATTATTCTCAGCTGGAACCAATTTGTAACCATAAGCATCATCCGCTCCATCAAGTTTGTGTTTCCATAACACATTGAATTGACCGGTTTCACTGTTATCGTTCAAATCATTGGGCTTGGTTTCTTCATTTTTGTTGCTGCATGCAGCCAACAATAAAACCAGCAAAAATAAAGTAAATCTTTTCATGGTGACCTCTGTTTATTCAGCTGCTTTTACGTCAGCAAGTTTCATTTCAACAATTTGACGTCCAGAATAGCCTTCACCTTCATTCAAGGCCAGCTGATAAGCATCTTTGGCTTTGGCCAATTCACCCTGAGCCAAATGTACATCACCTGTTATTTCTTCAACAATGGTTTGGTAGGCTTTTGATTGCACCAGATTCAATTGCGCCAATGCATTAACGAAATCACCTTCAGCAACCAACAGTCTGGCCAAGCGCAAACGTGCCATTTCAGCAATGGCTTTATCAGGTTTGGCATCAATCACCGCCTGATATTGTGATTTAGCTGCAGCAATGTCATTTTTTTCAACCAACTTGGAGGCTGTCATCATTCTGGCCTTGATGGCATAAATATTGTCTCCAAACTTCGCTACATATTCGCTGATCATTTGATCCGCTTCAGCGACTTCACCCAGCGCCAAAACCTGTTCCATTTGAACAAACTCATCGGCCGCAGCGTATGATTTTTCCTGCTGGGAAACTTGCCACTTGCCATAGCCCCAAAGACCGCCGATACCTAAAGCAATACCTGCCGCAATGGTTAACCAGTTATTACTCAGCCATTCCTTGACTGCACGCTCTTGTTCAAAATCATCTAATTCTTCAAATGCCATATTTTTGTTCCAATGGTAATCTATTTACGAAAGCAGGCTATTTTACATGATGAGTTGTAAAATTTCATCAAGGCTTTTTAGCCATCGTAAGCGCAAAAAAAAAGCCACTTGTAAACAAGCAGCTTTTCATGAATTTGGCTCCCCGGGACGGGCTTGAACCGCCGACCTAGTGATTAACAGTCACCCGCTCTACCAACTGAGCTACCGGGGAATAATTGCTGAGTCATACTCAACAAGAATTGCGCATTTTACAGCTAACTATAAAACTGTCAAGCAATTAACTCGAATATTTTATCAGTAAATGGAATTTTCAGGCAAAATGACGAAGAAGGTTGGTTAAATATCATGAAAAGTGTAGCTTTAGCTACAGTTTGAGTGATTTTAGCCAAGATTATAAAACCACTTCCTTGTGGTTTTCCCTTTCAGGCTGCCTTCGGCATTCAAAAATGCAGTCCTGCATTTTTAGTCAAAGTCATTTTCCCTGAAACTAAAACATCTGGAATGTTTTGGTCAGCTTTGCTGCCCGCAGGGGACAGCACAAGGAAGTGCTGGAACAAACCATTTAGGTACAAAACACATTTCATAAAATGCTCGAATGCTGCGTATGTAATTGATTTTAAATAATATTAGACAACATAAAATCCGGACTGATGAAGTATTCGAGTATGAATCATTTTTTTAAATTCTTGTTAACAGCACTTAAAAAACCTCGCAAAATATCCATTTCATGTTTCTCAATGCGCAATCGATTGAACATCATGCGAATTTTTTCTTCCAGTGACTTTTTATTGTCATCCTTCATAAACTCGGTTTTTTCCATCACCATGAATAAGTGCTCATAGAAACTTTGCATTTTTTCGGCGGTGGCGAATGGCTCCACCTCAGGTTCAACCGGGACAGGCACGCCTTCAGATTCAAGTTGCAGACTTTTCATGCGTAATTCATAAGCCGCGACCTGAATCGCTGCCCCCAGGTTCAAGGATGAATATGCTGGGTTTGCTGGGTATTTGACCAGATAATGACACCGTTGCATCTCTTCATTGGTCATGCCATAGCGTTCCTTACCAAAGATCAAGGCCACTTGTTGAGAGCGACTTGCTGAAGCCAACATTTCTGCCGCCTGAAGCAAATCAATAACCTCGATATCCATACCGCGATTGCGGGCACTGGTTCCCATAACCAGACTGCAAGGTGCAATCGCTTCGTCCAATGATTCATGCACAGTTGCTGCATACAACACATCATCAGCACCTGAGGCCCTGGCGGTGGCTTCTGCACTCGGATAATCAGCAGGATTGATCAAATGCAAGTTGTCTAATCCCATCACCTTCATGGCTCGTGCTGCGGCGCCAATATTACCTGCGTGAGAGGTGTTAGAAAGCACAAATCTGATGTTTTTTAAACTGTCCACAACAGTGTCATTCGATAAAAAGATTTGGTATCATACGCGCTTCCCCGTTTAACATCAATGCAATAACATCAAGGCAACCAAGCAAATATGTCACCAGAACTCAACATCGCCAAAAAAGCAGCGCTGAAAGCAGCCAACTCAATTGAACAATTGATTCATAAAAATCAGTTGCTGTCAGTCAACAAAAAGCTCAACAACGGCTTTGTTGACCAAGCCATAAATGTCAGTTTGGATGACATATTCTATACCCTGAAAAGGGCTTATCCCGAAGATGAAATACAAACCGATGACCATACCCTGACTGAATTTCAAAATCCTGCACGAGTTTGGTTAATCAATCCATTGAATGGCGTCACCAATTTCCTCTATGGTATTCCACATTGCGCCATCAGCATCATTTTACAAGAACATGGTGTGACCAAAGAAGCATTGGTTTATAACCCAATCACCGATGAAGAATACACAGCCACCAAAGGTAAAGGTGCATTTTTAAATCAACACCGCATCAGAATCAGTAATCTTAATGAGCCCAACGAGTCTTTGACTGCCACCAACCTCACTGAAGACAAAGTCAAACTACCTATTCAGGCAAAAGCCATGAGAACCATTGGCAAACATGTAGCTGATGTGCGTGTGATGGGTTGTCCTGCTCTGGATTTAGCCATGGTTTCATCTGGCAAACTCAATGGTTACTGGCAAAGCGAGATGAAAGCGTCAGAAATGCTGGGTGGCATTTTGCTGGTTGAAGAATCAGGCGGGCAATGTATGGATTTTTCTGCCAAAAGAAATTTTACCAACAAAGGACAAGTCATTGCTGGCAACTTAAAAGTATCAGCTTGGCTCAGCACCCAGTTAAAAGCAGTTTATCAGGCCTGATCAATTATATTGTATTCCCACGTTCGAGCGTGGGAAAACATCCATCAGTTTGACTTTAAAGTGCCAACCCGCAATACTTACCATTCAGTAATTGCACCAAATCATCAGGAGCCAATTCAATTTCAAGGCCACGTCGACCGGCGCTGATATAAATGGATTCATGATTTATAGCCGATTGATCAACAAGGGTATTCAGTCGTTTCTTTTGCCCGATAGGACTGACACCACCCAGTACATAGCCAGTAGAGCGCTCGACCTCAGAAGGTTCAGCCATAACCGCTTTTTTAGCCTTGCTGTGCTTGGCCATCGTTTTCATGCTAAGCATGGATGATACGGGTAACACAGCAACTGCCAAATCCATTCCATCGAGTTTAACCACCAAAGTTTTAAATAACCTTTGCTGGTTAATACCTAGCTTTTCAGCAGCTTCCACGCCATAAGACTCACTGGCAGCATCATGCTGGTATTCATGTATCCTAAATTTGATTTGAGCCTTTTTTAATGAGTTGATAGCAGGAGTCATTTTCTTAACGTGGATGTTTTGATTTTACTGGCAAGACAAATGACTTCGGACACTTATCTTGCCAAAAGTTCTCTGAAAATTAAATTATTGCACCATCAGCGTATGAAAAATCTGTTTGGCATAGTCTTTATCCACCTCTTCACTTGATGTGATCAAAGGCGCTATATAAACCTGTACGTCTCCGTCCAGCACATGCAAACCGCCAGCGCCTACTTGGGACCAATAAGCGGCATCACCAACACTCACCACTTCTTCGTTCTGGTTGTTCTTTTTCAACAAGTTGGCCATCATGTCATTGGCAGCACCTCCGGCCACTTTCTTTTGCTCGTCAGTCAAGCGATCTTCAGCCATTTTTTGCGCACTTTTAATCTGTGCGTCTAATTGTTCCTGAGTGAGTTTTGGAGGTACAAAATTAGCCGCAGTCCTGTTGCTTTCTTTTAAAGTAATGGTGATTTCATGATCAATTGCACGTTCACGCAAGGATTTGGGTTGCATTTTGCCTTGAGCAATAGCCATCATGTCATTCATCATCGCAGCTTCTTTGGTTTCCCGGTCTTTAGGCTCCCAAGTGTATGTACAACTGGGGTCCCTGGAATATTCGGATACCGAAGCCTTTACAGCGCCTTCTATTTTGAACATGCTTTTGATTTTCGCCACCGGCAAGACATCACATATTTTTTCTTTGCTGATAAACGCATTGAGTTTCGAACTGGCTTGTTGGCTCACTTTATTTGAGTCAACTGAAGCCTGGTCAGCAGGTTGCTCACCACAAGCGGCCAAAGTCAGAGTTAAACTTGAAAGTAAAATGTATTTTTTCATAAATTCAATTTAAAAATAAAAATATGCATTTTAAGTGAATCTGATACAGCCTACAAAATTAAAATTAAAACTGTGTCACAAAATAAAAAAAGCGCTGCTCAATCAAGAACAACGCTTTAATATTGTGAAGAAAACTTCGTTAAACAGCCATAAAGCTAAGTCTTTCTCACAAATTCATGCTCAATCCATCCAAATCAATATCGAAATTACCAGTCACTTGTTTCAAGTTTGCTACATCGATAAAGCCATCCATTTTGATGTAAACAAATTCATCGCCTGGCTCATAAACAATGATGGACAAATCAACCAGAGATTGACCATCTACCCTGGCCAAGATATGTACGCGCTCGTCACCGTCTGCGACTTTGACGATTTCTTCAACACCGTTTTTAGCAAGCTTCTTGACTTTTTGGCTGACCCAGTCACTGACATCATCGTTGGCCATTTCATCTTTCAGTTCAAACACATTAATCGTCAGGTCTTTCAAACCAGACAAAACAGCCTGTGCTTCAGGGTCATCTTTGGTGAATAAATTTGCCAGGCCCAACATGCCAGAACCCAATGTGATTTTTACATCAGCTTCAGTGCCCAACAAACGCTCTAAATCATCAATATCATCAGCCCACGATGTTACCGACACCAATCCCAACAATAAAACCATCAAAAACTTTTTCATAATTACCTCGTAAAAAAATAAACTGTATCCGCCATGGATTTATGTGCTTAGAACGGCGCACTTTGAGGTTTGTTACAAATTTCGAAAAAAATTTTTGAACGACAGCAACTTATCAATTCTGTTGGGTAGTTGACTTCAGTCAACCTGCTAAATAATTCACAACTCCATCGGTCGGCTGAAGCCGACTACCCTTGCTGATTTAGACCGATTTTTCTGACACAAAAAAAGCCCGACTGGCGGGCTTTTTATAGGATATGCAAACTTTGATTGATTAAGGAATATGGTCCAGATTGGCACCTTCTTTTTCCACCGGAATCAAATCTTCACGACTGATACCCAGGGCCAAGGTGGTGGTACTGGCCACAAAAATTGATGAATAAGTACCCACAAAAACACCAACCAACAAGGCAAAAGCAAATCCATGAATAAGAGCACCGCCAAAGAAGAACAACGCAAACAACACCAATAATGTG
>JAUHXW010000451.1 GCA_030426705.1 Gammaproteobacteria bacterium | reverse complement strand
CTGGGGGGAGGTAGTTCAAACGCCGCACAAACATTGAAGTTTTTAAACCAACATTGGGACTGTGACTTAGATGAGGCTCAATTAATAAAACTAGGTGCTGAACTTGGCGCAGATGTGCCAATCTTTATCAGCGAAAAATCAGCGTTGGCTACAGGTATTGGGGATCAAATAGAAGGTATACAGTTTACAACACCCTACTTGCTTTTGATGTTTCCTGAAGTCAATGTTTCAACCGCAGAAATGTTCAGACATAAAAGTCTAAACAGAAATCAAACACCGCTTTCGGTGGCGCAAATTCAAAATCAAGTTTTTTGGATCAATGATTTTTTTCCTTTGCTGCTTAACATTAACCCTAAAATAAAAGCTTTATACCAAAAAATCAGCTCAATAGCATCGATTCGATTGTCGGGAACAGGATCAACGATGTTTGCAGTATTTGAAACCAGAGAAGAGGCTGAAAATGTCCAAAAACAATTACAAAAAGTGGTTGATTCAAAAGTGGTCAAGCCTAAAGTTTATTAACCCGGCAACTCAATAAAAGAAAAAACAATCCAATTTTTTTATTTTGGCTTTGCAATCAAATTTTATCTGGTTATAATATGCCGCCTTTGAAGCAGATTGTTCTGTTTTAAAGACAGAGTATTACTCGCGAATTGGGATGTCGCCAAGTGGCTAAGGCACCAGGTTTTGATCCTGGCATTCGCAGGTTCGAGTCCTGCCATCCCAGCCATATTATTGTGATGCCCGTACTGAGTACGGGCATACTTGTATCTGAGGCTGTAAAATGTTCGATCGTGGAATCAGGTTGTTTTCTGGTAACGCCAATCCAGCACTGGGACAAAAAATCGCCGATAATTTGGGTGTGCCTTTAGGCCGTGCCAAAGTGGGTCGATTCAGTGATGGTGAGGTTTCTGTGGAAATCAGAGACAATGTTCGTGGACAAGATATTTTCCTGATTCAACCGACTTGTCGACCGACAGCAGATAACTTCATGGAATTATTGGTGATGGTGGATGCGTTGAAACGTTCATCAGCAAAATCCGTGACTGCAGTGATTCCCTATTTTGGTTATGCCAGACAAGATCGAAGACCACGCTCAACGCGTGTGCCTATCACTGCAAAAGTGGCTGCAAAAATGATTGCCGCTGTTGGTGTTGATAGGGTCTTGACTGTAGACTTACATGCCGACCAGATTCAGGGATTTTTTGATATCCCGGTAGATAATGTTTATGCATCACCGTTGACACTGGCTGATATGTGGCAACGCTTTGATAGCAAGGGTGTGACCATCGTTTCACCGGACATTGGAGGTGTGGTGAGGGCCAGAGCCATCGCCAAGCGATTGGGATGTGAATTGGCCATCATTGATAAGAGACGACCCAAGCCTAATATGGCGAAGGTGATGAACATCATTGGTGATGTCAAGGATCAGATTTGTATCTTGGTTGACGACATGATTGATACAGCGGGTACTTTGTGTGCTGCCTCAACAGCTTTAAAAGATTGGGGTGCCAAAGAAGTGCATGCTTATTGTGTGCATCCTGTTTTATCAGGTGATGCAATAAAAAACATCGAAGCTTCAGGTTTAACTGAGTTGGTGGTTACAGACACCATACCATTACAACAGGAAGCTTTGGATTGTAAGAAAATCCGTCAATTGTCTGTTGCTGAA
>JAUHXW010000450.1 GCA_030426705.1 Gammaproteobacteria bacterium | reverse complement strand
AAGCATGGTTGCTTCAAGCCATAGCCAAGGGTTTCAAACTGCGTGCCCTCAGTGAATAATTGAAACTGCATGTCCTTGCCTTTAATTGAGGGCAGGTAAATGGCTTGGGTTGATTCTAATAACGCGCTAATATCTGCCTCATCACCAAAGGCCAGATAAATTGCCACTGCTTTGGCTTGTTGCCAAAATTCAGAATTTCTAATGTGTTCTACGATTTGCAGATTGGCTTGGTGGCGATGGGCTTCGCTAAGGCCGGAACGACGCAAACGTAACTGATCCCTTATGGTTGATTTGGACATGACGATTTGAAATAAAGAAATGGAGATGTTGACCACATGTGCCGTTGTATACTGGCGTCCTTGGTACCAAAGGTACAAGGCGGAAATTCTTTAAAAGTCTAAGGCTTCTCACTGCAATCGGTGAGCATGCACACGGACGATTTAATAAAATTCCCTGTTAATATTAATTAGGGCCAAGGCATATGCTTGCATACCTCGAACACCGCAGTCAACACCATAAAGTTATTCTAATTGTTGCTTATGGCTTGTTCAAGTTTCTCGTTGAGTTTTTTAATTGTGGACAAAACTTCGGTGTCGTAATATTGGTTGGTCGATTGTGATTTAATCAGTTCGTGAGCTATGTTCATGGCTGCCATCAGGGTAATTTTTTCAGATGACATGGTGCTGTTCATGTTCTTGATGTCTTGCATGGTTTTGTCAAGGTAATCGGCAGCAGAGAGCAAGGAAGCACGTTCATCTTCCTGGCAGGCGAACTGATATTCGCGGTTCAGAATGCGAACTGATATTTTGGTTTGGCTCATGCGGTTTGCTCTAATGATTTAAGACGGGTAATCATGGATTCCAGACGGTTTTTTGCCTGATCATTTTTTTGCATCAAAACAGCCTTTTCCTGCGAGAGTTCTTCCAGTTTGTTTTTCAAAGCACTATTTTCCGCTTTGACCTTGTCAACAAAATCGAGCATGTTGTGTATGGTTCTTTCTAATTGTTTGATGTCTTCCATTTTACTTTCTGAGGGCATTAGGGAAATTAAAAACACCGAATCAATATAGTTTGTAACAGGCAAAAGGTCAACAAAGATATGAGATAAATAACCCAAGTTTTTGAAAAATATCATAAAATATGCGGTCATTGAACGAATTTTAAACAAAATGATTCCTTACCAGCCTTTTGCTGAACATTTAAAGACCATTGGTGTGCTGGCCACACCATCTGAATTGCATGCCCAGGCTTGTGCTTTTCTCTGTGTAGATGACAACACGCCTTTTGAACAATGGTTGCATACCATCAGTGAGGATTACTGTATAGAAAATGCCGATGATGCCAATTTACGTCATGTCATGTCGGCCGTTTTTGATTACGCCAAAGAACAATTGAAAAAGGATGATTATTCTTTTCAATTGTTGCTGCCACAAGAAGAGACCAGTTTGCATGAGCGCATTGAAATATTGGCTGACTGGATCAGCACTTTTTTGTCGTCTTTGGGTACAGCGGGATTTCAGGCCAGAGGTTTGAGTCAGGATGCGCAGGAATTTGTCAATGATTTGGATAAAATTGCACGCATTGATAATGACATTGAGGGTTTGGAAGGTGAAGAGCTGGATTTTATTGAAATCACTGAATATGTGCGTTCAGGGGTAATGATGCTGTATATC
>JAUHXW010000121.1 GCA_030426705.1 Gammaproteobacteria bacterium | reverse complement strand
GCCGTCGTCGCCGACTGGGAACGCATCAAGGGCTGGTGAGCCCTGACCCGAACCGTTCATGTGGGCGCCATTTTGAGTGGTGTGGTGAATGGTTTGAACACTGGTAACAGTCTGGTGCTGCAAAACAATGGAGCCGATGACCTGATGTTGACGGCAAACGGTAACTTCAGCTTTACCACCGCTCTACCTTCGGGAAGCTCATACAATGTAACGGTTCTCAACCAACCAGACAGCCAATACTGTACGGTTAACCATGCTCATGGAACCATCGGCAACATCGCCGTGGACGATATTGAGGTCAACTGTGTTAATTTAAGCCTGCAATTAAGCGATACCCAGCTGGATTTTGGCAACCTGTTTGTCGGTAACAGCAGCAACCAGACGGTGACAGTTAGTAACAACAGCATAGGCACCATCACCATCAACCAACTGCTTGAACCCCAGCAACCCTTCGTCTTGACTGGTGGCAGTTGTAGCGCATTGCCTGTGGTGTTATCCGCCGGCCAAAGCTGTACTTTATTGATTGATTTTCATCCACAACATGCTGGTTCTTACAATGGCGAGCTGCAAATTATCAGCAATGGCGGTAGCGCTGCCACCATAACGCTCAATGGTTCTGCTGAAATTCATGTGGTTCCTACGTTGAATATTTTTGGCATGTTGCTGTTGGCTTTGGCTGTATTGGGAATCATGCTGTTTCAGCAGCGTTACCAAGCATCATAAAAGCAATGATAGGCAAGGTTTACCACACCGGGCAAGTGTTTCTTTAGGTATTTTAATAAGGTTCAGGCATGTCATGTTTTGCAATCGACTCAGTTGGCGTTAAAATAGACCACTTTAGAAATTCTAGAGAATCATCATGGGAAGAGCTTTCCAAAACCGCAAAGAATCCATGGCAAAAACATCGGACCAAAATGCCAAGGTTTACAGCAAATTCAGTCGTGAAATTTATGTTTGTGCTAAATCCGGAGGTGCGGACCCAGATGGCAACCTGGCCTTACGCAGTTTATTGGATCGCGCCAAAAAAGCCCAGGTTCCAGCCCATGTGATCAAGAACGCTTTGGACAAATCACAAGGCGTAGGCGGTGAAGATTTTGCCGTAGCTCGCTATGAGGGCTATGGCCCTGGTGGTTGCATGGTGATTGTCGATTGTTTGACCGATAATCCCAACCGCACCTTTGGTGATGTGCGTTTGTGTTTCACCAAAACCGACAGCAAAATTGGTACCCAAGGCACCGTCATGCACATGTTTGATCACTGCGCCATTCTGGTGTTTGCCGGTGATGATGAAGATGCTGCATTAGAAGCACTGATGGATGCCGATGTGGATGTCACCGACATTGAATCAGAAGACGGTAAACTCACCGTGTTTGCACCACACACTGAATATTTCAAAGCCAAACAGGCACTGCAGGATGCTTTTGAAGACATTGATTTTGACGTCGATGAAATCCAATTTGTACCTCAAACCACCACACCCATAGCTGAAGAGGACATGCCAAATTTTGAGAAATTCCTGAACATGCTTGAAGATCTGGATGACGTTCAAAACGTTTACCACAATGCCGAGGTTTGAATAAACTAATTGAGACCTTTGCTCGATTCTGGGCAATTGAGAAAAAAACATCTGGAATGTTTTTTCACGTAAGCCGCGAAGCGGTAAGCATCAAGGATGATGCGAATAAAAAGAGCTAAAAATGAGGCAATCAAGGCGGAAAACGCTGTCCAATACACGGCTATTACGCTTTTTATGTTTAGGCTTTTTGCCTTCGGCAAGCCGCCTAAACAACAAAACGAGCCTGTTATTGGCAAGTTTTTCAACGCAGAGTGCCGCATTTTTAAGCTTTTTATCTTTGTTCACGAATCGAGCAAAAGTCTCAGTTGTTCAGCTCAACCTTGATTGAGCTTTTGAATACCTTTTAAATAGCTCTTGATGGCATTGATGTTGGTTTTGTTTTGGAATCGCTCTATCAAAGAATTTAAAACTTTAATGGCTTGGTCAACTTTTTTGTTTTGGTAATATATTTTTGCCACCAAAAAGTAATTACTGACAATTTGTTCATATTCCAATGGGTACTTTTTGTCAAAGTCACGACAGAGTTTCAAGACCATTTGAAATTTATTGTTTTCAAAAGCATAGTGAATCAACTGAGTTAATATTTCAGCTTTTTTTGGCTTGATGGCATGACCATCTGCCAAATATTCATCGTACATCTGTAATGCCTTGCGGTATTGTTTGTCCTCGACCAATTGCTGTAACTTATCGGCAGGTCTGGCCCGATTCAAACGTAACTGCATGCTTTCTGCTTGCGACAAATAACCATCCAAATCCCTTCTTTCATCATCGGCTTTGATTTCCTTAATAATGGCGATGGCTTCATTGGGTTTGTTTTCAGCAATCAATGCTTTGATTCTGACTTTAATCGGATCTTCCTGCTCAGGTTTAACAGTTTCTACAAATTCAGTGTCAACTGTATCATGGCCCAAATCATCGGCATGCCGATACATCACATAACCAATCACCAAGAAAGTAAACACCAGTAAAAAATACAAAAACCAGGCGGCTATAATTTCACCTACGATGCCTGTCAGAATGTCCGCTGTGTAATAGCGGAAAGCCATGTTTAAAGCAGCACAACCCAGAAAAAATGCCAACAATAAAACATACTCAAAGCCAATCCGGGTCATGATGGTTCCCAAATTAAAGGGGTTGTATGAAGCCAATAAATCCTGTGATTTACACAACATCATAAAAAAAGCCGGTGTTGCCGCAGTGGTCAGAATCAGCAAAGCCAAACCAGTGGCAGGGTCATATCGATAGATAAAAAGAAAAATCAACAATTGAACAATGGCCATAGAAATGGCCTTAAATCCAATTTTGTCATCGATTTCATAACTGTTGCGATCAGAATAAACGAATTGGCCTGAGGAAACAGTGTGTAACACTTCAAAAGCCAATTTATAAGAAGCCAGGAACAGCAAAGCACTGATGATAATATGGATAACTATTGATGGTATAGCCAGTAAAATATTAGCACCTGCTAACAAAGTAATTTGGTAGTAAAGTTTTTCCTGCTTTAGGTAAGAAAAGAAAAAACCAAATTGCTGCCAAAATGGTGGTGGATCATCTGGGAAATCGTATTGCTGCATGCTTCCTTGTTTTTAAGTGGTTGTCAAACTCTGATATTGTAACTCAAATGCAACGATACAATGCTGGCGAATCAACACATCCTTGTGTTTAAGAAGTATTCAATCTTTGGTTTATTTTTCTGTGTTTGGGAAATGGCCTGCTTCTTTTAGGCGAACCAAGCGTGCTTGCTGAGCCAACTTTTCTGCCTCTCGTCTAACCTTGATTTCTTCTGCCCGTAATTGCTCCCTTTCCTCATTTTGCGTTTCTAAGCGTTGTCTTTGTACCTTTAACATGGACACCTCTCTTTCTACTTTGAGTTGTTCCGCCTTTAACGCACGCTCTTCAGCCTTAACACGTTGTTGTTCAGCTTTATGTTGCGTTCGCTCTGAACGAAACCTGGTCATCTCAGCTTCACGAGCCATTCGCTTTTCAGCTGTTAGTTCAGCCAAGGCCAATTTTGATATTGGATCATCAGAATTGACCACTTCAATTTGTTGTGGAGATGCTTGTTTTACCGGTGCTGCTGGCAAAACCGGCTTAGGAGGCGTTGTTGGAGCAGGTGGTGCCGTTGGGTAAGCGGCCTTAGGCTCAGATTCTGGCATAGGAACTGCCGGTGGTGCTTCGGGCGAAGGTGCAATCACTGGGGCAGAATCAGCGACCTCCTCACTATCGGGGACTGGATGTGCTGCGGTTTGTGCTGTGGTTAATTGTGCCATTGATAGTAATACGAAGGCAAAACTGAGGCTGGCTATCAGCCAGGATGGGTGACGTTTTTTCATGGAAATTCTCCGGGGGTTTAAAATTTGATGAAGTCTTTGATATAAAAGACTTTGCGCTGCCATGTTAGTGGTTAAAGATGACAGGCCTTTATATGTTTGGTGAAAGCCCAATAAGGTTTCGGCATAATCACTGGGTTGAATTGGATGTTGTAAAACCAATTCATCACAAGCTGATTCACTGCTGTTTATCATCTGTCTTTGTACAATCCAAACCAAAGGATTGAACCAAAATATTGCGACCATGATTTTACTGATCATTAACCACAGCCAATCATTACGACTCACATGTGCCATTTCATGCAACAGCACCAACTTCAAAGTATGGTCATGGCTGATGTTGGTTGGCAATAAAATAACTGGGTTAATAAATCCCCAAGTACATGGCGCATTTATTTGCTTACTGACCAAAACTTTGGGCTGCCTGCTGAATTTAAATGCTTTTAGGCAGTTGTTGATTATTGATTGAGCAATTGCTCCCTTCAGAAGGTGAGCTTGTTGAGTTATTTTATGCAGCTGTGATAATTGAACCACCAAGGTCATCAACAACAACAAACCTACTAATATTAACAACATAAAAACAGCATCAATAAAATAAAACCCACTGGAATAAGCAGTTAAAAAGTCAGTGGTTTCTGTTGGATTTGATAGCAGAGTATCAGTTGCCTCAATCAGCGGCAATATGGGTAGTTGTAAAGCAGGAAGTAACAGGTGCGAACATGGCAAAATTAATAAAAATACCAATCCAATTTGCCACATCAGGGCTTTTGTTCGTGCATTGAACGCCATTTTATTAATCCAAAACAACATGGCTACGATAAGTAACATCTTTAACAACTGGCTAATGATTGGATGACTCAGATAATTAATTGTGCTCATCATTCGCCCCTTTGCCTGGCTGCATTTATTTGCTGCATAATGTCATCCAGTTCATCGTCACTTAATTGATCTTTTTGCATACCGAGCAAAGCACTGACTGCAGCAGTGGGTGATCCATCAAAAAAAGTAGCCATCAGGTTTTTTAACGCCGACTGTTTGGCTTCACTGGTATCCATAACTGCTTCATAAACGTATTTGGCTCCTTCTTGAGAATAAGTCAAACAAGACTTTTTGACCAAGCGACTGAGCATCGCGCGAACCGCCGAATAGCTCGGTGGGTTAGGCAACTTTTCTAAAACTTGCTGGGCAGTGACTTTTTCATGCGCAAATACAATGTCCATGATTTGACGTTCACGGCGACTGAGTTGATTGTAGGGTTCTGAATATTTCATAGTGTTAATTTTGTAGCATGGTGCTAATAATGTAGCACTTAACTCAAAAATGCAAGCTTTTGTCGAAAAAAATGACACTTTGTCTATTTTTTCTTACAAGTGACGTCCTATTTACTGACGACAAAACGTAATTAAATATAGAGAATGGAGTCATTAGCTTGATTGGCTAATTATTTAAAACTCCAAGAAACCTTTATCAAGCAAAGGTCACTCTAAGTGAGACTAAATGACGGGGATTAAAAATGAATACCAATACAATTGAAAAACTAAAACTTCGTAATGAAGTAAAAAAAGGTGTCAAAGTCATCGAAAAAAGGATTCGATACTTACAAAGGGAATTGGTACGTGCTTCCTTCAAGGGACAACAAAAAGAAGGTCTTTGTCGTAAATTGTTGAGACTCATTAAGCAGGAGCGCTCAAAAATCCAACAAATGCAGCAGGGTTTGCACTGAAACGGATTGCCTTGAAAAAAAAACGAAATGGAATTTTTTTTATTTCAGGGCATTTTCCCAGTCCGTAATCAAATCATCAATGTGTTCAATGCCCACCGAAATTCGGATTAAATTTTTCGGCGTGTTACTGACAGCACCTTCTACCGATCTGCGGTGTTCCACCAAACTTTCAACACCACCCAAAGAAGTGGCTTTGGTGAACAGTTTTAACCGAGCAATCACTTGCATGGATTCGGCTTGATCTTCACCGACCTGAATTGATAGCATCGCACCACATCCGTCAGGCATTTGCTTTTGAGCCAATTCATGTTGCGGATGGTTGGGCAAATCAGGGTAATGAACCTGTTGTACAACCTGATGTTCAGCAAAAAATCTTGCCAGTTTTTGGGCATTTTTGACCTGTTGTTGCATGCGCAGCTTCATGGTTTTAATACCACGGGTGATCAACCAACAGTCAAATGCCGAAGGCACGGCGCCACTTAAGTTTTGAATATTTGCCAACTGTTCAACCCAGGATTGTGGCGCTGAATCACTGACCACCAAAGCACCACTGAGTGAATCTGAATGGCCACCAAAATACTTGGTGGTTGAATACATCACCGCATCTGCGCCCAAATTCAGAGGCTGTTGCAGAACCGGTGTACACCAGGTGTTATCAACCACACACAAGGCGCCGTTTCTATGGGCAATATCAGCAATGGCCTTGATATCAGAAACTTTCAACAAAGGATTCGATGGTGACTCAATCCAAATCAGGCGTGTATTGTCCTGAACAGCCGCATTAACTTGCGCTAAATCCGTCATATCGACCTGAGTATGACTTAAATTCCAATGGCTGAATAATTCCCCCAAAGTCCGGCGCAACTCATAATACGCATCATCCGGCACAATTACATGATCTCCTGCTTGCAAGGACTGCAACACGGTATTGATGGCTGCCATTCCTGAAGCAAAAGCAAAAGCACGCTTGCCACTTTCAATGGTGGCCAAAGCCGATTCGAGCAATTTACGGTTTGGATTGTGCTTGCGTGAGTAAATAAAGCCACTTTTAAAACTGCCATCATCTTCTCGCTTGAAGGTGGTACTCGGATAAATGGCGTTAGCCACCGAACCGGTTTCATCCTGATTCGGTTCAGTGGTTTGAATGGCTACGGTTTCAAAGTGTTTTTTATTGGTCATGCTGGCTGTCTTTTATGGGTTGAATTATTTTAATCAAAACCAGTCAACTTACCTTAAAATAATAAAAAAATCACACAAGTTTCTATGAACATCGAAAAACTAAAAGCCGCTGAGGCGCAATTTCTACAGCTTTATCCTATGGGTTTTCAAGATCCTGGTTTGGAAAAACGGGTGAAACCACACACCCGAGCCAATTTAACTGAAAAATGTCGGGAGGCCTTTGCCGAACTTGAATTCAACAAGCCGCATGTGATTGTTGACAATATGGCCAAAATGGTAGGCCGCTCATCAATGGTATCGATGTTTGAAAAACCTAAATTCAGGGACTTTGTCAAAAGCCTGTCTGGTGGTGACATTGACCGTTTGAGTGAGGCTTTTTATGAACAATTGTATGGCAAGCAGCAACAAGGTTTTGAAACCATCTTGGACATGTTGCGCACCCAAAAGCTGGCCAAATGGTCGTTAATCACCATATTGCCCAATTATGTGTTTCCGGATGAAGAGGTGTTTGTTAAACCCACCACTGCCAAAGGGGTGATTGCATATTTTGAACTGGAAGATGTGGTGTATAAACCTCAACCGACCTGGGAATTTTACCAAAAGTACAAAGCTCAAATTCTCGAAATGAAAGCCTTGGTTGACCCTACTTTGAAACCCAGCAATGCCGCTTTCAGTGGTTTTTTGATGATGAGTATGCAGTAGCATCTATACTTCCTGTAACTCAAAGCCACAGGACCAACATAAAGCAAAATTACCGGCATTGGATTCCCCACAGTTTGGGCAAGTCCAATTTGCTTGATCATTTTCTGTGGTGTTTGCTGCTTTGCGACTGGTTCTTAATGGCTCAAGGATCATTTGGGCTTTTTCAAAATCCTGATCTTGATGAATCCACAGTTCAGGCCAGTTTTCAAAAAAAGGCACTTCGCCACCCATGCTCGAAGTGAACTCATTTTTTAAAAAGCAAGGAATACCCGCTTCTTCCAAAAGCTGCTTGGCTTGTGAAACCCAGGAAACAAACTCATCAGTAAAAACTTTTTTCATGGCAACATCATACCTCTCTTAAAGCCAAAATACCTGTTTTCAGCTTTTGATAATCATGGCCAAACAACTTTTGAAAGGGAATTTTGGCAATCCATTGCATGCGTTGTGAGGTGGTGCGCAAGGCTGAAATCATCAAGGCATCGTGGCCTTCGAGAAATTGTTCAATGG
>JAUHXW010000120.1 GCA_030426705.1 Gammaproteobacteria bacterium | reverse complement strand
TCCAGAATTGGTTTATGACCAGGATTGGTCACCCAGCATCAGTCCAGACGGTAGTAAATTAAGTTTTTCAAGAGGTAATCAAACAGTCAGAAACATATGGCTAAAAGACCTGCAAAACGGCAAAGAGTTATCATTGACAACAGGTGAACATTATTCAGTCAGCCATGATTGGATGGATGAGCGCTTTATTGTTTTAGACTCAGACAAAACAGGTAGCAGACAATTGTGGTTACTGGACACCTTGGAAAAGAAGATGCAGCCCATAGGTGGGTATGGGGCACAACATCCTGTGTTTAATGATGCAGGCTCAACAATGACTTTTCAGAAGGTTGCCTATGAAGCCAATATCTGGCAACTCAATTTGAGCAATGGAGAAATAACAAGGTTAGTACACTCAACAAAATACGACAACAATCCAGCTTTTGCTCCTGATGGTGATTCATTTGCCTATACCAGCAATCGACAAGACATCGGTTCAATTTGGTTGTATGACTATAACCTAAGTCAAGAAAGGTTGTTGTTATCTATCCCCGACACCAAATTAACCAGACCAACCTGGACAGCTGATGGAGAAAAATTACTGATAACCGCCAATGATGAGAGTGGTTTTTGGACTTTGTCCTATGATTTGAATTCGAAAGCGTATGAGAAAATACCATTCAGCATAAATAACATGGCGGCTGTTGATTTTATGGGTCAACATTTTGCGTTGGCTCAATCAGATAGATTAAGTAATCAAATAATTCAGTTGAAAGAATCGGAAGAAAACCCTTTGCCTATTAAAGATGTCAGCAGATTTATGTTTTTATCAGATGGCCGTTTGGTTTATAGCAAAACCAATAAAAAAGGGTTGTTCATCAACGATAAAAGTGGTCTTAATGAAGAAGCCCTGATTCATGATTTTCCAATCAATGCCTTTAATCTTTGGACCGTTGTTAATCAATCTGTTTATTATGATTGGTCAGGGTCGTCCGCTGGATTATATAGATATGATGTAGAAACAGGACAAAGGATTCGATTGAGTGAATTCAGACCCTATTCTGTAGGGACTTCACTCAGTGTCAACACTGATGAGGATGTCATTCTGGTCACTCGAACAGACCGTGCTGAGTCTGATGTATTTAAAGCCACTATTGAGTTATGACTGATCAATTTGAAAAACCTTTCGCCCCTTCTTGTGAACGCAATCAACAAGTGATTCTTGAAGTCATTGAAAAGTACCTCAGACCAGATGATAAAACTGTTTTGGAAGTGGGTTCTGGTACTGGGCAACATGCCGTGTATATGGGTAAACATTTACCGGGTGTACTGTGGCAACCCACCGATGTAGCTTCCAACCACGAGGGTATCAAACTTTGGATGCAGGAAGCCAGATTGGAAAATATACAACAACCCTTGGTTTATGAAGTCGGTATAAATGACTGGCCTGATTTTAAGGCTGATGTGGTGTTCACCGCCAACACCTTGCACATCATGTCGCTCGAGTTGGTAGAGATTTTTCTGAATGATGTGGGTCAACATTTAAAAGTGGGTGGGCGTTTGATGATTTATGGGCCTTTTAAATATCGAGGCGAATTTACAACACAATCCAATGCTGATTTTGAATTGTGGCTCAAAAATATTGATGAAAAACGTGGTATTCGTGATTTTGAACACATTTGTGAGCAATTAAATGGTTACAATATAACTAACGTCGCTGATATCAGCATGCCCGCCAACAACCAATTTCTTGTATTTGAGAAACATGATTGAATTTGCTGCCATAGAACAAGCGCATCAACGCATCAAACCCTACATCAACGAAACCCCGGTGGTGACATCAGCTTTGTTGAATCAATGGCTGGGGCATGAAATCTATTTCAAAGCCGAGTGTTTACAAAAAGTCGGCGCTTTTAAATCACGAGGCGGCTGTAATGCAGTGCAACAATTGCTGCACACCTATCCCAAAGTCAAAAGGATAGTTGCCAATTCTTCGGGCAATCATGCCCAAGCGGTGGCCTGGGCAGGGGCACAATTCAACATTCCAGTGACCATTTATATGCCGTCTTTTGCCTCAAAAGTAAAAGCACAAGCCACCCGTTCCTATGGAGCAGAAGTGGTGTTGTTGGACACACGCCAGGAAGTTGATCAAGCTGTGGAGGATGCAGCCAAGCAGGATGGGGTGTTCTGGATACCTCCATTCAATGATGATGCGGTTATAGCAGGACAGGGTACCGCTGCCTATGAAGCTTTACAACAGTTGAACCAGCCTTTGAATGCCGTGTTTGCCCCCTGTGGTGGTGGAGGTTTGATTTCTGGGACATTGGTGGCTATTCGTTCGATGCAAGCCCAAACGCAAGTCATTGCCGTTGAACCAAAAGCAGCTGATGATGCTTACCGTTCCTATCGCAGTAAAAAGATTCAAAAGCTGGAAGATGCACCGAAGACGCTGGCAGATGGTGCCATGACGCTTTCAATAGGTCCTAAAACTTTTGAGCACATCAGACAATTGAATGATTTTTATACTGTTGACGAAGAGGCGATTGCCTATTGGACACAATGGTTACAACATTTGCTCAAAATGCACATCGAACCCACCTCTGCCATGGCTATGGCGGGAGTTCATCAATGGTTACAAATGAACTCGCTCAAGCAAAGGGTGCTGGTGATTTTATCAGGTGGTAACATCGATGCCGCCATGATGGAAAAAATCTGGGCTACCGATTACCTTACTAAACGTCCGAGTTTGTATTAGTCGCTTTTGTCAGGCATTCAATGGATCGCCGGCAGCTTGCCGGCAAATAATAAGGTAGAAAAAATGCCGGCGAGCCGCCGGCGGTCCCATCATTCAAAACCGTTTTCGAAAATCAAATCAGGAACTGTGTAATCGACGGTAAGCACAGGTGGATTCAGACCTTCACGACTGCTCAGTCCGCGTGCATTTTGGTCTGTTAACTCGTCTCCCAGGATGATCCAGCCGTGATTCATGGATTCATTTTGAACCCATAGTTGCACATCAGCGACCATATCACCGGTCGATGCGAAAGAAATGGTTTCTCCATTGGACGTGCCCACGGATGTTGATCCGGATTCAAGCAGTACAAAATCACCACCTTCATTATTCCAGGTCGAAGTGTTGAAAAAATTATGTAGCCAGGTGGCATCATTGGTTGTAGCAGAATCACCATTACCACTGCCAATAGAAGTACCTTCACCCCACTCATCCAGCAGCAAGTACAAATCAGCATCAAATGAAATCGCACCCGGTGCCGTGTTGGTAACTTGCAAGTCTAATTGAACGGAATCTATAGTGGCTACTGAAGGAATGGAACTCAGATCAAACTCCAAAACTGCGCGGCGTTTTTTAAAGCCAGCTGAAGCGCCTGTTTTTCCTATAAATAAACGGTCACCAACGCCATTACTGGTGTTGCCAGTGTCAGTTTCATAAAGCGTATTATCCTTAACTGGGTTGAATTCGGCTTGCACGGCAATTGTTAAATCATAATCAATGATTAGTTTGGGTTGTCCCGCTGCGTTTTCTCGAGAGTTAAAACGCACAGCTGTTGAACTTGTGTTTTCATCACCTATCACTATGAGACCGCGGTTGGTGACAGGAGTTGTCAACCAATTTTGTACTTGCGTGGTTAGTGAGGGATGATTGAATGTCACTGCTCCAACCGAGGTGACAGATGCTGAAGCCAGACTGATGATGTTATAATCTCCGCCAGGAGCTAGCCATGATGACGAACCAAAGAAATTTTGTGTCCAGGTGGCATCCCCTGTTGTGGCGGTAGTGCCCGAACCTTCTCCACCTGGTGCATCAGAGGTGCCTTCGCCCCAGCTTGAAGTCAAGTCGTGTAAAGAGACGGTGGTCGGTAGGTTGTTACTTAACGTAGTGTTTAACTCCAATGTGACATCATTAATCACAGCCCCAGCTGGTAATGAGGCCAAATCAAAATGCAGCAAACCCCGTCGAATGCTCTGGCCTACGGTTTGATTGGTTCTACCAGCAAAAAAATACTCGCCAGCCCCATTACTTAAATCACCAGCTGCAGTTTCGTAAAGGGTGTTGTCTTTATCAGCAAAAATTTCCACTGTGATGGCATCTGCATTGAACATAACAAATGTCAGTAGGGTGAAGGTGATTGTTTTCATATGAGCTCCAGTGGTTCAGGTCAAAGGATAAACATTATAAATGTGCACCACTTATTCTGACAAGAAAACACAGGAATCCTTAGAAAGAAAATATTATACTTATTCGAGTTATTAAGTTTGCCTTAATTATTTGTTAGTTATTTTTTAATTCAGGCATTTTCTAAACAATTCAGACTCGCCCGATACCGAAATCATTGATAAGATAAATAGACTTTGAACTAAAGGGGGCCCAAATGAAAAACAATCAAACAATAATCCTGCTTAGCTTATTGTTTTTGCCTGCTTTGTTACATGGCGCTCAAATCAATGTAGATGCCACTTTGGGTGGTGTGGATGGTAACGATGGATTGTGCTCAATTTCTGAGGCCATCATCAACGCCAATGATGATGCCCAAACTCACAGTGATTGTGTGGCTGGTGATGGAGCAGACACCATTACTTTAACAAATAATGTCTTTCTTACTGAAGAATATGAGAATGATGCTTCATGGGGGCGGACAGGCACACCTGCCATCAACTCAATCATTATTTTGGATGGTTCTGACTTTTCACTGTCACGTTTTAGCAACTTACTCTGTGTAAAAAATGCCAGCAGTGAAGTCGGTGAATTTCGCTTATTAAGAATAACCGACAGTGGAAACCTCGATCTGCGCGCTGTGAACCTGAGTAATGGCTGTGTTGATGGCGCCAATGGTTTAGGAATGGGTGGAGCGATCCTCAATGACGGGTTGTTGGTGGTCAGTAACAGTCAAATTTATACCAATAGAGCGACAAATGGGGGTGGCATTAATAACACAGGTTCAATCAATTTGATTGAGAACAGTGAAGTTTCTCAAAACCTGGCTGATGATGGGGGAGGTGTGCAAAACCTTTCCTTGATTGGTTCTATTCAGAACAGTATCCTTGGGGGCAATATGGCTGTCAATGATGGTGGTGGTATCCATAATTTTTTCGGACAAATTCAAAACATTCAACATAATATTTTTATTTACAACTCAGCCCGTGATGGTGGAGCGATTGATAATACGGCTTTCATCAATTTGATGCAAAACAATCAGTTCATGCAAAACTCAGCCATCAATGAAGGTGGAGGTATTAATAACGGTTCCCAATCCTACATTACCACCTTCCGGAATAATACTTTGATTGAAAATTCGGCGTTCTTGGGAGGTGGCATTTATAACGGTAAAGAAATCATTACTATTGAGAATAATACCTTCTCAGGCAATTCAGCCAGTAATCTGGGGGGTGGCATTTTAAACAGCAATGACATCACAACCACTCAAAACAATACTTTTTCAGGCAATACAGCCAGTCAAGGTGGTGCTATATATAACTTCTCTATTTTTGAAACAGCTCTAAATAACTTGTTTCATGACGGTTCTACTTGTCATGGATTTAATCCTGACTACAGCAGCGATAACCTGGCGGACAGTACATCAACAGGATGTGCGGAATCTGATGTGTTAACTTCCAGTACGGTTTTACCCCTGAGCGATAACGGTTGTGTCACACCTTTGGCTGATGGTTCTTGTGTAATGACTCATGCCCTTATATCAGGCTCAGAGGCCATAGATGCTGGCAGTGTCATTGTAGTCTCTCAGGAAGATCAACGTGGATATTTAACCAACGGCTTAAGGGATATTGGTGCGTATGAGTACGAAGGTGTGATTGACCTGATATTCTATGATGGTTTTGACTCAGCAGTGGTTGCCAATTAAATTTGATGGTTAAATGGAGGTCATTCTTCTGAGTGATTGTTAGAGCAGTTCATGAAAAAAAGTAAATTTTCAATGGGACCAGCCACCCTGGTTGCAGCAGCCTTTATCGGTCCTGGTACGGTTACCACTTGTACGTTGGCTGGGGCCAATTTTGGTTATGCATTGGTTTGGGCGCTGGTATTTTCGGTGGTGGCTTGTATGCTGTTGCAGGAAATGTCCGCGCGCTTGGGCTTGATTACCCAACAAGGCCTCGGTGAAGTGTTGCAATCACATTTTCAACAGCCAGTGATTAAAACCCTGGTGTTTGCCTTAGTGGCGGTGGCTATTTTTATTGGCAACAGTGCTTACGAAGGCGGTAACATTGCCGGTGCTGTTTTGGGGTTGGAAGCCCTGCTGCCGGATGTTCAATTCAAGTGGGCCTGGCTGATTGTGGGCTTGGCTTTTGTGGTGTTGTTTCAAGGCAGCTATCGGGTGCTGGAAAAAGCATTGATTGGTTTGGTGTTGTTGATGAGTGTGGCTTTTATTACCACTTTTATCATGACCAAACCGGATTTGAGCGCCATGTTCTCTGGCTTGAAACCAGCCTTTCCTGAAGGAGGTATCTTAACGGTGATTGCATTGGTGGGAACCACTGTGGTGCCTTATAACCTGTTTTTGCATGCTTCAGCGGTGAAAAATAAATGGCACCATGCCGATCAATTACCACAGGTCAGAAAAGACACGGTTATTTCAATTGGAGTTGGTGGTCTGGTTTCATTGGCCATTATCTCAACGGCAGCGGCAGCGTTTTTTGGTCAACAAATCGCCATCAATTCAGCCGCCGATATGTCGGTACAATTGAAACCTTTGCTGGGATCATGGGCTGCTATTTGTATGGGCATTGGTTTGTTCGCTGCCGGAATTTCATCGGCCATCACTGCGCCGTTGGCAGCTGCTTATGCGGTGGCTGGGATGATGCGATGGCCCACTGATGACAAGGATTTACGATTCAAACTGGCCTGGGCTGTGGTGTTGTTTTGCGGTCTGGGATTATCGCTTTCTGGCTACAAGCCACTGACCATCATTAAGTTTGCCCAAATTGCCAATGGCATTTGGGTTGGCCTCTCTCCCTTTTAAGCTGGTTTCCAAGGCCTGTTTCAACCTGTTGAATTCATTTTCGTCCCAACGAGGTTCCAGAATAATCTCTTTTACCAAGGCCATGGTTTCGTTAAAGTTTTTAGACAAGCATGATCCAACAATATGTAGGTCTTCCTTACTGGAATAAATAGTAATGGAGGCGCCAAGCAAACCTATGGCTTCTTCCAATTCGGCAGGGGTTTTGGTGGCTGTACCTTCCATGAGTAAGTCGGCAAAGAGGTTTGCTACACCTTCTTTGCCTTTGGGATCCAATAATTCGCCACCTGGTATACGGATATCAAATTGTACCAAAGGCACCTCCTTGTTCTCAATACCATAGATGCTCAATCCATTGTTTAAGGAACTTTCCCATATCTCTGGCGATTTAAACAGAGGCAATTCCCCAAACGGAGGTTCGCTTCTATCGTGTTTGCTTGGGGTTTTTTCGTACACAGCCTCTTCCCCTTGGCTTACCTCTTCGTTGGCAACACCTTGTACCACTTCTTCTTTCCAAACGGTGGCTTCTTGACTGTTTTCAACAGCCAATTGTTTTTGGCCTTTTGGAACCACACTGGTCATAACATAGTTTCTGCCTTTCAGGTATAATTTGTACACACGCATCACATCATCGGCCGTAACGGCATTGGTCAATTTGGCTGTTTGTGTAATATAGCTAGGGTCTCCACGAAACTCGTTGTCTTGTGCCAGTTGAAATGCTTTGTTCAACACCGTACTGACCCCTTGGTACAGTCCGGTTTCAAGCTCGGCTTTAATACGTTTTAGGTCGCTAGGGTTCACACCTTCGGTTTCAAAGCGTTGCAAGCCCTCATCAATGGCTTTTTTAACAGCATCCAAATCGGTATTTTCATTGGCCCTAACCCGAATGATAAACTCCCCTGCAATTTCATTACTGGATTGATAAGTGCTGATGGCTGGTGCCAATTGCGCTTCCTCTACCACCACTTGGTATAAAGGTGCTTTTTTACTTCCACTTAGTAATTGTCCTAAAATGTTTAAGGCATAAACATCCTTATGATATTCTTCTACGGTTGGA
>JAUHXW010000119.1 GCA_030426705.1 Gammaproteobacteria bacterium | reverse complement strand
TTCCCTTTGGTTAATTGCGACCACACAAATACCATCGCTGTACAAGGCGCCACACCTAAAAGAATCATCCCTGCGATGTACTCATTGGCTGTTTGTGGATCGACCCAAGCAGCAAAAAACACTTTGAAAAACAAGTACCCCAATGCTGCCATGGAAAATGGTTTAATCAGCCAATTAATCACCAAAGTCAAAACCAAACCCCGAGGATTTTTTCCCGAATCTTTAACCGCAGCAAAATCAACCTGCACCATCATCGGATAAATCATCACCCAAATCAGCACCGCCACCACCAGATTCACATGGGCATACTCTATCGCCGCAATATGCTGAAAGATGGCTGGAAAAAAATTACCCAACACCACCCCAGCAACAATACACAAACCGACCCAAACCGATAAATACCTTTCAAATAATCCCATAATCTATGTCCCATCATCCCCAAAAACGTCATTCCCCAAAAAACAGTCATTCCCGCGCAGGCGGGAATCTCCAAATGAACTTGTCAACACCCCAAAATATCGTCGTACCGGCGTAGGCCGGTACCCAGTGTCTTTCAATGGTTTAAAACAACTCAACCATTCACAATCCGATAAATCATCATGAAAACATAACCCAAAGCCGCAAAAATAATCCACAAAGCCCACAGCCAACTCTTTAAGGTCACCCAAACCAACGACCAGTAAATTTCAGGCTGTTGAAAAAAGTCCTTGGGATCCAACCAGGTAGCCAACATCGAAAGCACCAAAGCCAACCCAAAAGCAATCAACAACAACATCAACAGTTGTTTAAAAGTTAACTTAAAGCTCACTTAACACCTCATCTATTTGTTCCACAAACTCCTTAATCTCATCCCTGACCCTGCGATAACAATCCAACTGGCTTGCTTCATCAGCAAAAGCCAAAGCCATCTTCGGCGGATCATCAAACCCCACATGAATAACCTGAGCATTTCCCGGAAAAAAAGGGCAAGTTTCATGGGCATGACCACAAACCGTGATCACATAATCCAAAGGTTGATCATCAAATTCAGACAACAATTGCGACTTATGGCCAGAAATATCGACACCCACTTCAGCCATCACCTTAACCGCATTGGGATTCAAACCATGGGTCTTAATACCTGCAGAAAAAGCATTGAACCGATCTCCATGCAAATGCCGCAACCAACCCTCAGCCATCTGCGACCGACAAGAATTCCCCGTACATAAAAACAATATATTCTTCTTCATCTAAAACCTCCCCTCTTGAGAGGGGATAGAGGGGTGTGTAAAAACCCGCCAGTCCGTAACCACTTCAAATAAATGAACCATTTTTAAGAAAGATAAATCTTAAAATAGCTCAACTTGCAGAAACCTCTGCTTTAACTTCATGATATAAGCGGTTAATCGACTCCGCTCAGTAAACGCTTCTTCAATTTTTAAAATTCAAAACAAATCAACAACATCCGCTTTCCTGATAAACCTTCAAGCGCGCCAAGTCATCCACAAAAGGCTGTTGCTCCGCCACATGATTCATGTTCTGTAACAACATGTCCCGCCATTCAGCAGCCAAATCCGGGTTCAAACGATAATGCACCCATTGATCCTTGCGTTCATCGACCACCAAACCCGCATCTCGCAAATATTTAAAATGCCGCGAAATCCGCGACTGCGGCGCTTGTAGGATTTCCATAAAGTCACAAACACACAAACTTTTACAATGAGACAACAAGAACAAACAACGCAAGCGAGTCGCATCACTTAAAGTTTTAAAAAAGTCTGTGGCATTCATCATTGCACAATTGTATATCCGTTTATGCGAATAAGCAATATTGATTATAGAAATTCTATTATTAACCCGTTGTGCATTTGGAGTTATTGTTAAACAAAAAACAGCCTCAGTCAGTCGTCATTACCCGGCTTGACCGGGTAATCTATAGCGAAGCGGGTTCGAACGCAGTTCGAAATTGAGTAAATGGGTAGTAATTATTCTTTTTTTATTCCAAATGCACAATGCGTTTTTTTTAGTTTTGGTTTTAAATGAAATAAATGGGTTTGCTGGTTGCTTAACTTGCTTGTTAGTTTTATGTGCATTGTGTAACCAAATAACAAATAAACTTCTCCCATGCTAAACTTAATCTTTAAGAAAGTCTTCACATTGAAACCATGGAAAAACCTCAGCTTCCTGAACCCGTTTTAAAGTTTGCACAGCGTAATTGCCCTCAAGATTTGCAAGGATATGCCGTCAAAATAGAGCAAAAAGGTGTTATGCGTTTGACGCCGGAAAAACCCTGGTCTACTTTCTATGCAAAACAGCTGATTTCATCCGATAAAGTTGAATTTGAATGGCATGCAAAAGTCAAACTTAAACCATTTATATGGGCAAAAGTGTTGGATGCTTACAGGAATCAGCATGGCAAGTTGAACGCCAAACTTTGGGGATTCATCCCCTTAGCCAAAGCAAGTGGACCTGATGTTGACCGAAGTGAAGCTCAGCGATATTTGGCAGAGTTACCCTGGTGTCCATCGGCAATGCTGACAAATCCTAAGCTTAATTTCAAAAACATATCTGCGAATGTGGTCAGAGTCTGGTATGGTAATGAGCAAACTTATGTGGATTTGCATTTTGACCCCAATGGCGATGTCGTCAGCTCATATACAAAAACCCGTGAACGTGAAGGCTTCGGCTGTCAACCCTGGATTGGTCAATTTGAATCATATCAGGAAATCGGTGGTTTACGCGTTCCAACGCGAGGCAACGTCAGATGGGAAGCGCCCGATGGGCCATTTGAGTACTGGAGGGGAGAGCTGGTGTCACTAAAGGTTATCAAGGTAAAAGAGGTATGAAATGAGAACTTGCGTCAAGTCTTATCCTTTGATGATGAATAAAAAATGCACATTGAGTGGTTTATTTTGATGAATGACTCAGCCACAAAACCAACTTTTCTTAAAATCTATCTGAAAACATTGTTTCTGATCGTGTTCTTTTTCATTGTTTTGATAGTTGCCTATATCGTCATGAACAATCAGCGGCTTATGCCTGCACCAGAGCAATTGGTGGTTTATGGTCGAGACAGTTGTGGCCATACTTCATTGTTGCGAGAACTGTTGGATGATGCGGAAGTTGATTACACTTATGCCAATATCGATAAAGGCTTTATTGAACTGGAAATGTGGGTCAAATTAGGTTGGTTGTCTGGTGATGTTGTGGCAGCCAAATTACCGGTGATTGAATATCAAAACAACATCATGGAACGCCCTCATGTCGGCGATTTATTGGCTCAGCTGACAAAAAAGGATGGTACAACACCCAAAAACGATGATTAGTATCAGGCCAAAGTCGCTACAAATAATCTAATGGACTGAAGCGATTTTTTTCGCTGAGCTCTTTCACCACATGGGTATAAATCATGGTCGTTTCCAGATTTTTATGGCCCAGTAGTTCCTGAATGGTTCTGATGTCAATGCCGGCTTGTAATAAATGTGTCGCGTATGAGTGACGCAATGTATGTGCAGTGATTTTCTTGTTAATCCCGGATTTTCTTACAGCCTTGTTCAAGTTTCGGTTGTAAGTGCTCGGTAAAACATGATGTCTCCTGATCACACCAGATTCAGGATCTTTAGAAACCTTGTTCATTTGAAATAAATATTGCCACTTGAATTCCCTGTCTGCATTAGGATATTTTCTTTTTAAAGCATTGGGCAGTGCAACAGAGCCGTAACCATTGGATAAATCAGTTTTATGTGTTGTTTTATTTTCTGCGATTAATTTTTCGAACGGTTCTATCAACTGTTGGGGCATAGGCAGAGATCTGTCTGTGAGAGATTTACTGTCCCAAATAATGATTCGATTGTATCCAAAGTCCAAATCCTTGATTCTCAGATTCAAAACCTCAGAGATTCTTAATCCACAGCCATAAATGGTCTGGGTGATCAGTTTATAAATGTTGTCTTTGAATTGATTGAGCAGATGCTTGATTTCTTTTGTACTCAGCACTGTAGGCAGGTGAATTCTTTGTTTGGCCCGCAGTGCATTGATGTTCTGGTTTTCAAGTGAAATATCAAGAACCTTATGATAAAGAAAGAGGATGGCATTAAAGGCCTGATTTTGTGTAGTGGCAGAAACTTTTCTATGCGTGGCTAAAAAAGTGAGGAACTGTTCAATCTCAATTTTCCCCATATCAACAGGGTGTTTTTTTTGATGAAACAAAATGAACTGTTTGATCCAGTAAACATATATTTTGGCTGTTTCATCGCTGTACCGGAGGAATTTTATCTTTACCCTGACCTGGTCCAATAGTTTCATAAGTGCGTTTTTATCTTGAATATAACTGATAATAGCGCAAATATGCGTTTTAAATAAGCTATAGCCTGATAAAAATGCAAAAAATCAATAAAAAACATCAATTTTTCACAAAAATCAACACAAAACAGCTGAAATTGAGCGTTATTGCTCAGATTAAAATGCTAAAATGCGTGTTTAATAAATTGTTAGGTTTCTTGGAGACTATGAATACATTCACCAATCAAGTTATAGATGCCTTTAGTTTCCTTAAGGAAAAGTATCGTTTTTCCAAGCCAGAAGTGGAGAACCTCGGTCGCGAAGTGTTTGTCCGCTTCCACCGGGATGACGAAACCGTGTCTATTTCCATGGAGGCTGGCTCTCAGCCTCTCATTGAAATGTTCTTATTGTGCAGGGGAACTGAAGAAAAGCCAGTACCATGGGCCGAGCGCAATGGAAAACAGCGGTATAGAAAGTTTCCAAAGCTATCAGAGAGCGGAGACTTCTTTCAAAGTGGGGCAAAGGAATTCGAGGATATAGAGAGTGACTGGCTTAAAACCTAACAAGGCGCTGTTGTCGGACAAGTTTTCCGCTGCGCTCCAAACTTGCCGCAAAGCGCGGCGTTACAGGAGACGCTTGCGCGCCTCCTGTAACGAGCCTAGAAACAAACAGAAGATAAACGTATGAGCGATAACTACGGTTCATGTCTATGTGGCACAGTTAAATTCAAAATTACAGGCGATTTCGAAAGTTTCTATCTGTGCCATTGTGAACATTGCCAAAAAGATTCTGGTTCAGCGCACGCTGCAAATCTATTCTCGCAATCTGCAGTGCTAGTCTGGCAAGCGGGAGAAAACGCTATAAGAAAATTTACTCTTCCTGGTACTCGACACAGTAAAAGCTTTTGCAAACTCTGTGGCTCAGCTCTTCCCAATGTTCAGATGGGAGGGGCACTTTTGGTGGTTCCGGCTGGGAGCCTTGATAGCAAATTTACCATCCGGCCAACTGCGCATATCTTCACATCAAGCAGAGCAACTTGGGACTCTGAACTGGAAGCAATACAAGAATTCGATACCTTTCCAAAATGAAACATAGTCAGCACATAACAAGGCCAGCCTGAGGGACAGCCAAACCGCTGCGCGCTTTGTCTGCCCCTGCTGGCGGCGTTACCGGAGAAGAAACTGACTTAGCCACCCGATGATGCTTCCATAACCTTTTCCTCCAACAAAACCGCACCACTGTTATCAATGCCCAATTCATCTTGCGGGTTATACAGCGGACATTTTTTTAGAGACAGGCAGCCGCAACCAATGCAGCTGCTGAGGTTGTCTCGTAAGGCTTCCAGTTCTCTGATTTTATGATTCAGTTCCTCGTTCCATTGTTTGGAGAGAAGTTGCCAGTCGCTTTTATTCGGTGCGCGGTTGGAGGGTAAAAAGGCCATCGCTTGTTGAATTTTATTGAGGGTGATGCCGACTTTTTGCGCGGCTTTGATGACGCTGATTCGACGCAATACATCACGGTTATAGCGCCTTTGGTTCCCAGCATTCCGCACTGAATGTATCAGTTGTTTTTCTTCATAAAAATGCAAAGCTGAGACCGCAACACCACTTCTTTTAGCCACATTTCCCACTGACAAATCGGTTTTTTTTAGTTTTGACATTTTTGTGCTTGACCTCAAGTTAACCTGAGGTTTTATTATGCTCGCCAATTTATAAATTTTCAATAGAGACCTTTGCTTGATTCTGGGCAATTGAGAAAAAGAATTAAAAATATGTCAATCAAGGCGAAAAATGCAGTTCAATACGCCGTTATTGGCAAGTTTTTTAACGCAGAGTGGCATATTTTTAAACTTTTTATCTTTGATCACGAATCAATCAAAGGTCTCTAATAAATTGGAGTTAATTATGGTTCGTTTAGAGCATGTGAATTTGGTAGGCAAGAGCATTGAAGACAGCCTGGCCTTTTATCGAGCAGCTTTTCCGCACTGGCGCATCCGTGCTGAAGGCGCTGGAGAATGGTATGGCAAGCCCAGACGCTGGGTGCATTTTGGTGACGACTACCAGTGCAGAAGAATGTCTTTGGGCCTTTTTTCAAATTTGTATTCTCAAAGCACATTCGTAGAGTTATTGGGTAATTTGAAAGCGGCCACGGCAGACATGGCGTACAACCTCATGCACTTCGCCTCTGATTCGCATAGCTCACCAACCGGCTTTGTGGGTCGAGCTGCCCTGCAGCGCTCCCGAGCGATCAGTGATTTTGGAGAAGGTGAAAACCGGGATTTGACCGGTCACAGTGTCGGCTTGGCACATTTTGCTTTTGCTGTTGAAAACCTGGAAGCACTGATCACACGGCTCAATCAAGCCGGCTACCCCATCTTCAAAGAGGGGTCAGATTCACCCTATAGAAACAACATCTATTTCCTTGATCCGGACGGTTTTGAAGTGGAGTTCACTGAATATCTGACCGACCTTCCTGAACAACGCAATGCGTAGGAGTCCAGTGTAGTGTTTAAACTAATGCGCGTTATGAGAACCTGCCACAAGCAACGTAACAAGGCATCGTTTGCAGTTAATGGCTATTTCCTTAGCAAAAACGATAACGCTGTAATGTGGCTTGTGGAGGGTTCCCGAGGGGTGAACCATAAATCAGTCATCTACGGCGTTATGCTTTCTTACAATATGAATAACTATTCTAAGAAAACATGCCTGGTAGCTAACTATTTTATGATTCACTCATAATGTGCATTAGTTTAAACACTACACTTATATGAATCTCAATCAAATTACCATAGAATCTGCAGACGTTAATCGTTCGACACAGTTTTACCTGCAACTGGGCTTACAGCTGATTGTGGATTCCAGACCCCGCTATGTGCGCTTTGTGTGTCCCGACGGTGACAGCACTTTTTCTGTCTCTCACAGTGACCAAGTCACCAATGGTTCAACCACTTTGTATTTTGAAGTGGACGATGTGGATCAAACCATTGAGAAACTTGAGTCACTGGGCATCAATAATGTCTCAAAACCGAAAGATCAGCGCTGGTTGTGGCGAGAATCAGACTTGACCGACCCAGATGGTCATCTCCTGAAAATTTATAGTGCCGGAGAGAACCGGAAAAATCCACCTTGGCGGATACAGTAGCGAGAATATTCTCAATTTCTGTCATGATTTAAAGTTATTAATGGTGAGTTGTGGTCGAATCGTTGAACTCAATAGGTTTTGGTAATTTGCTCAAAACCGTTTGTAAATATCTCATCAATAAAATTAGATAGATACAAATCATCCCACAATAAAAATGCTGAAACTTCATTTTGACCATTGGCATAAAACTGAAATGTCAGGGAAATGGCTAGTTTGGTGGCATCCATTGGAGCAGTTTTCGTTAATTCAAAGCTGGTCCACACATCTCTAGTCACGGAATTGGTTGGGATGGTCAGTGAGTCAACGCTTATGAAGTCTTCGGCTTCAGTGAACCAATAGTAGTCAATCGAAATGTTTTCAAATTCACTGTCGGTGGGTAATTTAAAAAATCCATCAAATTTATAATCATTCATGGGAGTGACATCAACCCAATCACAAGTGCCACCCCCCAGTTCGCCACCGTTAGAGATAAAGTTTTCTCGTGAGATTTGTAAACTACCATTTCCTGACAGACCCGAACCCTCATCACTGCGCCAAACCGGATTAACACTGCCACAATGCCAACCAACAATGTCCGCATCAAAGTCTCCATCTGGGGCAATGCTTTGTGAATAAACATTGGCTGAAAACAATGTAAACAACAAATACACAACCGATCTTTTCATG
>JAUHXW010000449.1 GCA_030426705.1 Gammaproteobacteria bacterium | reverse complement strand
AATGGCAGACAATGACTGAATTTGGCTTGATTGGTTAAAGCCATTTTTTCGCCATCGACGATGAAGTGCTGGTAGTATTTACGCAGTTCAAATTCAGCTGAAGGATTACCATAAAAAGGCAAAGCGCCCCAGCTCTTGGCATAGACAAAATCAGCACCTGTATAAGCGGCTTCAATGTCATGGGTGACGGTAAATGTTGCACCATGTGCTTCACATTGCGCCTTGGCAGCGGCCAAATAATGAGCATCTAACAGGTAATGCTCATTGGGACAAAGCAGCGTCACATCCATGCCAAACTTACTGCTGATTAGCAGGCCTGAATTGGCCACTGCGGTATTCAAGGGTTTCGGATGATAGGTCCAGGTCAATACGAACTTTTTGCGCTTAACTGTTTTCAAGTGCTTTTGTATGGTCAACATCAATGCCAACTCCTGACAAGGATGTACGATGGTTTCCATGTTAATCACCGGCACCGAAGCATGTGCTGCCAGTCCTTTGATTTTATGGTCAAGTCGATCCACTGACCAATCCTGAAAAGCAGGAAACGCCCTGATGGCAATCATATCCACATAAGAAGACAACACGCCTGCGACCTCTTTGATGTGTTCTTCTGGGGCTCCATCCATAATGACACCCAGTTCAAACTCAATACCCCAGGCATCCTGGCCCGGTTGAAGCACAATCGCCATACCACCCAATTGTTGCATTCCTAATTCAAAGGATGTTCGGGTACGCATAGAGGGATTAAGGAACAGCAAGGCTATGGATTTGCCTGTCAGGTTATTTTGCAGTGGGTTTTGCTTAAGATAACCGGCATCATTCAACAAATCTTGCAGGGCTTGTTGACTCCAGTCTTCGGTGGTTAAAAAGTGCTTTATCATCGTTTTTTCCTGTTACATAACCATGTAGGTCAAATATCAAGCCAAAACGCCGGGTATAAAAAAACCCGGCTCTTTGGCCGGGTTTTTAAAATTAGTTTTTCACAATCTTACACGCCTAACCAAAGAGCCTCATTATCTCTACCGGACGGCGACGACGAACAACCACTGCACTGTTTTGAGCAGGTACATTGTTTAAATTAAACAGGTTGTCGAAGTTGTTGTTCATTGCATATAAGTTGTGATTTGGCCTAAAGGTAACATACTTTTAAAAAAATGGGCAAATGTTTTTTTGTTCTAAGGGGATTTTTTGTACTGAAATCATCCCTTAGCTGAATATTACAGAGAGTAAGGAAACAGATTTAAATATTTGCAAATCCTAATTATCGTCATTCCGGCGCAGGCCGGAATCTAGCGTCTTTTTTTCACATATTTATCTATTAACATCAAAGTTCGAGATTTCTATATATCAGTTAGAAAGACACTGGATGCCGGCCTTCGCCGGCATGACGGGAACCTGTGATTAGCTTAAAGCAATCAAATACCGCTGAATCAACTTACCAGCTTGCTCAATCTCCGAATCCAATACCCCACCACATGCCATAATCATTTTGGCAGAAGCGACATTTTCCTGGTAACAGTGAATATGGACGGGGCTGATGCCTTTGTCTTTGGCCTGTTCAAGCGTGAGGTTTAACAGCTTTACACTTAAACCTTGCTGGCGGTATTTGGGCCTGATGCCTAGACCAATGTGGCCACCGGCCGTTCTTAATACGTCATTGAGCTGATGACGCAGGTTGGCAGCGCCCAAA
>JAUHXW010000118.1 GCA_030426705.1 Gammaproteobacteria bacterium | reverse complement strand
GAATCGCTGTTTGTAATTCAGCTGAGCCTGTAATGGATTGGTTGGGGTCATAGGTGCCATCAGGAGGATTACTTGAATAAATATAAGTGCTGGTGCCCGTGCCGCCGCCGGCATTGGAGTGCCAGGAAACATAGACAGAATCTTCAATCGAATAATGTTCCCAATCGGCGAATCTTGAACGGGCTGAAACATCTCCGCCGCTATAAACAGTAGAACTGGCGCCCTGAAATTGGGTCCAGGTTCTGGCGCCTTCTTCCCATCGGGGTTTGTTACTGAGCTCTCCATGATTATGCCCAATCACATCACCCATGCCGCCACCGAGACGAATGGCATCGGCTGAAACGGTGGTGCCCACATCATTGGATTGATTGCTCAGAATAATGGCGTGATCGCCACCTGCCTTGAAGTAAAACGTGCCCAAATAGTTCCAAACATAGCGGTGTTTGGTTTGATCCACTTCAACCACGGTATCAATGCCATCATGACGGATGGTGTATTTGGCATCGCTGGCTCGGCTGCCAACGCCTGAATAAGAGACATAAACAGCGTATTCATCAGAAACCGTAACCGTCGGTGTCCAAACAGCTTGAGCCGTTTCAGTAGGGCTGGTGGTAATCACCCGGTCACTGCCACCATTGTCTCGGAATGGGTCATTGGTTGCGCTATACGGGGCTTGGTTGTTGGCAAAGCCATTGGCACCGCTGTTGTTAAACAAATTACTGTCACCAAGCTCCTGGTAGCCCGCGTCGGCGTTGTCTACAATGATCATTTCAGTATTAAGGTCTCGTTCACGCAAGGTGAATACCATGGCGCCAGCATTATGGAGGTATTCTAATAAATATTGATTGATGCCTTCGGCATTAACAAAATCCTCGACAATGTCATGATTAATACCTCGTTGGGTAGACCATTCTCGACTGTCATTGTAATCAATCCACCCATGGGCTTGTGATATGAATAAAGTTTTATCACTTAAATCAGTGACAATTACTCCTTGAGGTCTTCTGGTTGGTATCTCGTCCGCTTTATCTGGAACGGCAGTGATATCCAAAAAATGAGACAGCGCCACTTTTTTGCCTTTATGCCATACATTGAAGTGAATGTATCTGGCATTTGGACTGATGGTGTCAATGTTTAAATCAATCAGTCGGCTGAAATCTTCCAAGGTGTTTTCATCCATGGTTTGTATTACATCCGTGGGCATATCCAGGGTAATGACCAAATCTTGTTCGAACAACATGGCCTGAATGAGCTCTACATCTTGCGGAAAACTGCCAGTTTTTAATTTGTGCTGATTAAAAAAGTGCTTGTAAGGCTGGGTCAAATCATGTGGTTGTTGACTGAAGCCGGTACCTGCACAACACAAAAGTACCACAACAATGATTTCACGACTGAATGTTCTCATGGTTTGTCTTTTTTATTTAATGGGTTCACATTTGTAGGTTCGCTGGGGCTTGCCCGTTTTGCGATCATCTTCGGTCGATTTAATCACAATTTCTGTGCTATAAACCGGTTCATAACCGATTGGACATTGGGGTTGCAGGTTGTTTTTATCACCTATGGTAGGATCCAAAGGGTCAATTGGATCAGATGCACATGAGACTAAAAACAAGAAAGCTATCAGGCCGATGAAGGTGGTTTTACAATTCATGGTTTAATCCAAAATATCAGGTCTTATGATTTTAGCAAATTCAAACTGCCTTATCTGTGAATTGTTCACATTTTTTACATCAGCAAAACGACCGTATTTTGTGATTTTACTGCACTTTGGTGGTATAATGCCGTCGCTCAATTTTGGAGTCGCATCTTCTACGGCTGCAGATTCCACAGGGGGACATCCTGTTTGAGTTCTTAATAACCTGAACCTAAATTCTGTTTGCCGTTTTGCAATGGGCTTTTCCCAAACCCTTTTCATAAGCAAACATCGCAGTGTAAATACTGAATTGGGTTTAGCCGACTGACAAAATTAAAGGTATATCTATGACACGTAAAGTTTCTATGTTTATTGATGGACAATCAGTGATCAGCCAATCCGCTGACTGGTTGGATGTGACTGATCCGGCAACACAAGAAGTGATTTGCCAGGTTCCTATGGCAACAAGTGATGAAATGGAGCGTGCCATTACTTCTGCCAAAAAAGCATTTGAAACCTGGAAAGATGTGCCTGTAACTCAAAGAGCCAGGTTGATGTTGAATTTTCATCATTTACTGAAAAAGCATCATGATGAATTGGCTGAAATTCTGGCTGAAGAAACTGGTAAAAACTTTGAAGATGCCAAAGGTGATGTTTGGCGTGGTATTGAGGTGGCTGAACATGCGGCCAATATGCCCTCAATGATGATGGGCGAAACTGTTGAAAACGTGGCCAACAAAGTGGACACTTACTCAATGATTCAACCCTTGGGCGTGTGTGCTGGCATCACTCCATTTAACTTCCCAGCGATGATTCCACTGTGGATGTTTCCCATGGCAGTCGTCTGTGGCAATACTTTTGTTTTGAAACCCTCTGAACAAGATCCCAATACGCCCATGCGTTTGGCTGAGCTTTTTTATGAAGCGGGCTTTCCTAAAGATGTGTTGCAAGTGGTTCATGGTGGCAAGGATCAGGTCAATCAAATATTGAATCACCCCGATATCGAAGCCATTTCGTTTGTGGGTTCAGTTCCTGTGGGTGAACATATATACAAAACCGGCACCGATAACCTGAAACGAGTTCAGGCTTTTGCCGGTGCAAAAAACCACATGGTGGTGATGCCGGATGCCAACAAAAACCAAGTGATTAATAACATCGCAGGTTCTTCATGTGGCGCAGCAGGACAACGTTGTATGGCGATTTCTGTGGCGGTATTGGTTGGCGAAGCCAAAGACTGGATTGATGAAATCAAAGGCAAGATGGCAGAAATGAAACCCGGACACTGGAAAAACCCAGAATCATTCTACGGCCCATTGATTTCACCACAAGCCAAAGCACGTGTTGAATCATTGATTGCCAAAGGTGTGGAAGAGGGTGCTGATTTGTTGCTTGATGGGCGTGGTTTGGAAGTCGAAGGATTTCCCAATGGTAATTGGATTGGGCCCACTTTATTCAACAACGTGACCACCGATATGAGTATTTACAGCGAAGAAATTTTTGGTCCGGTTCTGTGTGTGATGACAGCTGATACTTTAGAAGAGGCCATCGAGTTAATCAACAACAACCCATATGGCAATGGTACTTCAATCTTCACTTCTTCAGGTGCAGCTGCCCGTAAATTCCAGCACGACATCAAAGTAGGCCAGGTAGGTATCAACATTCCTATTCCAGTGCCATTACCATTCTTTTCTTTCACCGGCTGGCGAAAGTCTTTTTATGGTGATCAACATGCCTACGGTAAACAAGCAGTGCGCTTCTATACCGAAACCAAAACCGTTACCGCACGTTGGTTTGAATCTGATATTCCAGATGATGCGGCACCCAATGCAACCATTAACTTGTAAAGGAAACGTCGATGAATTTTGAGTTGAATGAAGACCAACAGGCTTTTGTCGATGCAGCCAAAGAATTTGCTGCCAGCGAAATGGCACCCCATGCAGCCAAATGGGATGAAGAGAGTTTTTTTCCAGTCGATGTGATTAAAAACACGGGAGAGTTAGGCTTCTTAGGTATCTATTCTCCTGAACAATACGGTGGATTGGGTTTGAGTCGTTTGGATGCTTCTTTGATTTTTGAGGAAATGTCCAAGCATTGCACGTCTACCACCGCATACCTCACCATTCATAACATGTGTGCGTGGATGTTAACCACATTCGGCAGTGATGCATTGGCTTCAGAGTGGGGCACAAAGTTGACTTCAGGAGAATTGTTGGCGTCCTATTGTTTGACCGAGCCTGGTCATGGTTCTGATGCCGGTAACTTGAAAACAACTGCAGAAAAAACCGACAGTGGTTATGTGCTTAACGGTAGTAAAACCTTTATATCTGGTGCAGGTTCAACCGATATTCTGATCGTCATGGCCAGAACCGGTGAGCCGGGCCCCAGAGGCATTTCTTGCTTTATGGTACCCGCAGATGCCGATGGTATTTCCTACGGTAAGAAAGAGGACAAAATGGGCTGGAACTCGCAACCCACCCGTTTGATAACTTTTGAAGACGTGAAAATTCCGGCTGAATACCTGATTGGTGGTGAGGGCGAAGGCTTTAAATTTGCCATGAAAGGGTTGGATGGTGGACGAATTAATATAGCATCTTGTTCTTTGGGTACGGCACAAGCGGCCTTGAATCAAGCACAAGCCTATATGCTGGAGCGCAAGCAATTTGGTAAAACTTTGGCCTCGTTTCAAGCATTGCAATTCAAGTTGGCTGATATGTTGACTGAAATGATTGCTGCTCGTCAAATGGTACGATTGGCCGCACACAAGTTGGATCACAAAGACCCGCAAGCCACCGCTTATTGTGCCATGGCCAAACGTTTCGCCACCGATGTGTGTTTTCAGATTTGTGATGAAGCACTGCAACTGCATGGTGGTTATGGCTACATCAAGGAATACCCATTGGAACGTCATGTGCGTGATGCACGGGTGCATCGAATTCTGGAAGGTACCAATGAAATCATGCGTTTGATCATTTCACGTAAGATTTTACAGGAAGGCGCCACCGAGGTAATCATCTGATGACCGACTGTATGAATGAAACACCACACCCACTGAGCGAAAACATCAAAACCAAGTTGGTTGAAGCTGACTTCGGTTTATTGGGTAAGATCGTTTTGGACAAACCCAAAGCCTTGAATGCTTTGTCAACAGACATGATTGAGGCCATGCAGGCTACCTTAGACGATTGGGCTGAGAATGATGAAGTGAAAGTGGTTTGGATTGAAGGCGCTGGTGACAAAGCTTTTTGTGCCGGTGGTGATGTGGTGATGCTGTATCACTCAATGAAAGCAACCGCCAAAGGCGATATTCCGGTCAAAGCACATGAGTTTTTCACCAAGGAATATCAATTGGATCAAACCATCCATAATTACGCCCAACCTGTCATCATTTATGCCGATGGTATTGTGATGGGTGGTGGTTTGGGCGTGGCTGTGGGTGGCTCGCATCGCATTGTGACCGAACGCTCGATGATTGCCATGCCAGAAGTGACCATTGGCTTGTACCCTGATGTCGGAGCTTCATGGTTTTTTAACCGCATGCCAGGTCGTTGTGCCGAATTTTTGGGCATGACCGGTGCGCGCATGAACGCAGCCGATGCTTTGTTCACCAAATTGGCAGATTTTGCGGTCAATACTGAGGATTTGGGCGAATTACAAATGGCTATTTTGGCATCTGATGGTACCCATGATGGCATCACTGTGGCGATTGAAACAGCGCAAATGGAACAACGGGTTCATGAAAGCCAACTGTGGGTTAATTATGAACTGATCAATGAATTGATGGCGCCGGTTGATTTGGCTGATGTGGTTCAACAATTCAAAGATTTGGAGACGGATGACAAGTGGTTATCCTTTGCGGCCAAAGCTTTGCTGGGTGGCTGCCCTATGACACTGCACTTGGTCAGAGAGCAAATCAAACGTGCCAAACACATGAGTCTGGCTGAAGTATTTGACATGGAATTGAACATGTCAACCCAATGCGCCATGCACCCGGATTTGCCGGAAGGCATCAGGGCTTTGTTGATTGACAAAGACGGTAAGCCAAAATGGAGCGTTGCTTCGGTTGAAGACATCACTCCCACAATGGTTGAGGTGTTTTTCACCCAACCACAAAATAACCAGAGGTAATTTATGACACAACACATTGCATTCATTGGCTTGGGCAATATGGGCGGACCCATGGCCAAAAACCTGATTAAAAAAGAATTCAAAGTCACTGTTTATGACCTGAATGCCAAAGCCGTGGCCGACTTGAAATCTGCTGGTGCGAACACTGCTGACAATGCCAAATCGGCCATCCAAGATGCCGATGTCATCATTTCGATGTTGCCGAATGGTGCGATTGTCAAATCGCTTTACACAGGCAGCAATGGTCTAATCAACCATGTCAAAAAAGATGTGTTGATTATTGATTCATCGACCATTGCAGCGGATGATGCCAGAGCCGTGGCCAAAGCCTGTGAACAAAAAGGCATAGCCATGATTGATGCGCCGGTATCAGGAGGTACTGCGGCAGCTGAAGCGGGCACATTGACCTTTATTTGTGGCGGTGAAGCCGCACATTTTGAAAACGCCAAATCTGTATTGAGTGCCATGGGACGTCATATCTTTCATGCCGGTGCTTCTGGTGCTGGACAAGTGGCTAAAATCTGCAACAACATGCTGCTCGCCATTCACATGATTGGAACTGCTGAAGCACTGAATATGGGCGCACAACAAGGTCTTGATCCCAAAGTGATGTCTGAAATCATGAAAGCAAGCTCAGGTAATAACTGGTCATTACAAGTTTATAACCCATATCCCAACGTCATGCCCAATGTGCCTTCGAGTAATGATTATCAAGGCGGCTTTATGGTTGATTTGATGAGCAAGGATTTGGGTCTGTCACAAGAATTGGCAGCTAAATCAAAAAGTGCCACACCATTGGGAGCTTTGGCCACTCAGTTGTATCAAATTCACCAAGGGACTGGTGCTGGTGGTAAAGACTTTTCGAGCATTTTACAGCTGTTGCAAAAGAACAATTAAAAAAGCTGACTGAGCACTTCGACAAGCTCAGGCTGCTTCAATTTTACAAGCCGGCTAAGCTTGTCGAAGCCTGTTTCAATTCGGTAATTTTTTCAATCTCTGGATAACACTTCGACAGGCTCAGTGTACTTGAAAATGAAAGCAAAATTCGGCTGAGCACTTCGAAAAACTCAGGCTGCTTCAATTTTACAAGTCGGCTGAGCTTGTCGAAGCCTGTTTCAATCTGTTAATTGATTCAATCTCTGGATAACACTTCGACAGGCTCAGTGTGCTTGAAAATGAAAGCAAAATTCGGCTGAGCACTTCGACAAGTTCAGGCTGCTTCAATTTTACAAGTCGGCTGAGCTTGTCGAAGCCTGTTGCAATCTGGTAATTTATTCAATCTCTGGACAACACTTCGACAGGCCCAGTGTACTTGAAAATGAAAGCACAATTAGACTGAGTATTTCGACAAACTCAGCAAGGTATTTGTCGAAGCCTGATTCCGGGAACAGGAGCGTTGTCGAACAGCTCTCCTAACTCCAAGTTGCCTCTGTCCTTAGTGACTATTGTTCGGAATTCAGTGAGGATTGTTTGAATTTTTCTAGCAATTGTTGGTCCTGAAATTGCCAAAAACCACCTGCTTTTAATTTCAGTTCTTCCATCAGGCTCACCGCCTGTATATTTTTGCCTGCATTGGCAGCGGCTTGCGCCTGGTATTTTTGTACAGGATAAATAAAAGCTTTGAGCTTCAGGGTTTTTTGTAAATTTTCACTGAGTTTTTCAGTACTGTACACCAGGTATAGTTGATTCAGTCTGTTATGCAACTCAACCAATTGATCAAATCGGCCACTATCATTCAGTGTAACCAAGGCCTCAAGATAGTGCAATTCTGCGGCTGCAAATTTTTCTAGAGAATAAGCCAAATCACCCTGGTACAGCTTAATCTTCTCATGAGAAAGACGGATAAGTTCGCTGATAATAGTCTGTGCTTTTGCTGTTTCATTCAAATGTATTGCCAGAATCAATTGGGCTTCCAACCACAGTAATGTGATCTCTTGACTGGGGTGTTCCAGTTGTAATTGCTCAAGCATTTTTATATCAATATCTGCCTGAGCCATGTTACTTTCAGCCAAATGTAGTTTCAATAACCAAAAATAGGCTTCGGCATTGTTGCCAAACAGTTCCAGTTCTGCGTTCAGTGCCAACACTTGTTGCCATTGTTGGTGAGCAAGCCGAAAGCGTCCTGTTTGCTGGTAAATGCGTGCTAACTTGGTGCGGTTATCGCTGATTCCACGGCGATGTTTTAATTGTTCAGCATGAAACAGGGATTCTTTAACCAATCTTTCAGCCTGAGAGAACTCATTGCGTAATCTCAGGATACTTGCCAAAACGGTTTTGGCTTGCATTTGATAACGAACATCCCCTGATCTTTGAAAGGCATCAATCGCCAATTGCGCTTTTTCAATAGCCACCAAAGGTTGGTTCATTTCTCTGGCCAGCTTGGCGT
>JAUHXW010000117.1 GCA_030426705.1 Gammaproteobacteria bacterium | reverse complement strand
CGCAACTGTTCACCATTACCGTCCATTTCATACAGGTAAAAACAACGGTAGCATTGATCTCTGTCTGACAAAAAATACAAACGGTCGCCATACGCATAATAAACCCATTCAATGGCCGAATGGTTGCTGATGTTTCTTTGGTTGTTGCCAGCCATGTCCATCACAAATATTTCGTAATTTTCACTTTTCGCATCAACCAACACATTGTATGCCACCCATTTTTCTGACGCTGCAACCGCACCTGTCAGAACCATCATCAACACCAACATGATTTGCTTCATAAACATCACCGCCACAGCCCCAATATCAAACCAACCAAAGAAAAATAAACCACAATATAACCGCCATTGATAAAAATATAAGCCCGGGACTTCAACTCAAACAAGGCCACAACCCCAAATATCATGGCACACCAGCCGAAACCAGTCAAAAAACCCGCTGTCAAACCCCACAACCAATCCGTTTCAGCACCCCCAAGGAACATTGCCATGTTGTATGAAATCACCAAGCCCATAACAAAGCTCAAAGTATACAACTTGCCAAAATTCACACCTTCAAAATCACTGTCCTGTAAGCCATTGGCACGCTTCCAAGAGTCAAAAAACAGGGCTGGCGAATACCAAATGGCACCCAAAAATAAATTCAAAGCAGCACATAACCAAACCGCCCAATGATTGATACTTGATAAATCCATCATATCCTCCGAAAGAAAACTTGAAATCTAAGAGACCTTTGCTTGATTCTGGGCAATTGAGAAAAAGAATTAAAAATATGTCAATCAAGGCGAAAAATGCAGTTCAATACGCCGTTATTGGCAAGTTTTTCAACGCAGAGTGGCATATTTTTCCAGTCGGTTTCAAAACCCGCATATTGGCTGGGATTAACTCCAGCAAAACCCTGAAAATCACGAATAAAATGTGCTTGATCAAAATAGCCACAATCATGGGCCACCGCCGCCCAATCAAATGTTTGTTGTTGATGAATCATGGTCAGAATCTGGTTAAAACGAACGATGCGATGGTATTGTTTGGGAGTCAAACCCATGGTTGATTTACACAGCTGAATGAATTGGCGTTGGGAAAAACCAGATTGTTCAGCCAGCTTTGCCAAATTCAGTTTATCTTGCGAATCGGCTATTTTTTCAACACAATTTGCAATGGTTTGCTGTTGAATTGTGACTGGCTGAATTTGTGACCTCAGCCATGTTTCCACCCGTTTAAATTTTTCTGAGGCTGAATCGCTTATCATCAACTGTTTCCTTAACTCAGTGATGTCATCACCAAAAAGATCAACAGCAGGTAGTACCCGGTTGGCCACCTGGCTTGCTGACTGATTAATCACACGACTCACGGCTGTCGGCTTGATGGTCAGCACCAGCATTTCAGCGTCAAATCCCGACGGAATGGTTAAGTAATTCGTCTGCAAACCTGAAAACCAGGCTTGATCACAGGTTTGAATGGGCTCCAGGGATTGGTTGTCAAAAATATATTGTGGTTGATTTTGTAGTTCAATCACCAAATTGGCTGTACCATCCGGCAGCAGTTTTTCTTTATCGTGATCAGGACGGTAGCCTTTATAATAAATCATCCCCTGCACCAAATCAGACAAATCATCAGCCACTTTGTGTTCAACGAAAATCATGTTGTTCCTGCCCTATTGAGCCTCAATCTCAGCAACAAACCGACGAATCGCTGTCGATTTTTTTGTCAGAGAACGTCCTGCTGCAATCAATTGATCCACCTGCTCACCGGGCAACTGCAAAGCAGTGGCAATGGTCGCCAACTCTGAAGCCATAGGCTCTCCCACTTGGGTGAAATTCAACTCGGTGACATAAAAGCCGAAATCATTGCAATCCTGCGAAAAATATTCCTGACAACGACCTTCCCTGACTTGTTGTTGCCATTTGGGGGCACTGAGTTCCAACAAATCAAGGGTGTCTGCATTGTAGTTTTGTGACTGGATCGTCGTTACCGCATTCAAGGTATCGCTTAAACCTGGTGTTTTGGCCGATTGTGACAATTCATGATTCAAAGTGGCTGCCGCATTGACCACCAAAAACAACACCTTTTTGGTGCTGGTCAAATGATAAGCTTTCAAAGCTTGCCAGAAATTATTGTCCTGCTGGTAAATTTGATGCAATATGGCTCGAACGCCGAGGTTATCTGCCACACCGCCATCAACCAAATGCAAATAGGGAAAACGTTCTTTATCCAGAAAACGGCGCATCACCAAAGCTTGTTGCTTGTATCGCTGGTTATCTGATACTGTTTCTAATTGAAACTCATAAGGCAAACAACCACCATGATTTTTAATCAGCACCGGCGAAAACAAAACCGGTACAGCCGATGAAGCAGTGACCGCCCTGCCCACTGGAAATTTATCGAGGTCTGAGCACAACCAGCGGAAATGTTCATCGGAAAAGGTAAAGCTGGTACCGGTGGCAATATCAGTGGCATTGATCATAATCAGCGGCGCATCAGATCGCATGTCAGCGAAGGTTTTGTCTTTGAAAATGTACCTTTGATAATGTTGAGCAGTCAAGTCGCTGCGACTGTAATTGCCTGACATGAAACGAAACCAGTTGATTGGATTAATCAATAATTGTCGGGTTAAGCGACTTTGCAATGTAGTTTTGAGAAAATCGGTCTCAAAATCAGTGAACAACTTGTCACCAAACAAACCATAATAAGCCGAAGTAAAGCTGCCTCCAGAAACCGAAGAAATCACATCCACCAAAGACAATAATTCCACCTGGCTGCTGCTGTTTAACTGCACAGGTGTTTCCTTCAAACCCAGCATCACCCCATAAGCAAAAGCCGCTGCGCGAGTGCCACCACCAGAAAAAGTCAAGATAATACTGACATCATCGTTGTGGCCATATTGTTCAAATCGCTTTGGAACTGTTAGCTTTAAGTCCTCTGAACTTAAGGGTCGATTGGGGAATTGCACCTGATTGGCACAACCTAAAGCCAAAACAAAAACAAAGATGATTGAAAATATCTTCAAGACTCACTCCTACATTTCACCTATCATATTATCATGAATAAGTTATTTGTCATTGGCTTACCCAGAACTGGCACCACCAGCGTCTGTACAGCTTTGCTCGACCATGAATTCAAAGTCGCACACACAGCCTTGACCAAACAGGCGTTTGCACTGGCTGATGTGGTGGCTGACACGCCTTGTTTTTGTGACTACCCACAATTGGATCGTTTGTTTCCAGATTCCAGATTTGTCTATTTGCAACGTGATATAAAGGACTGGATTCCATCAATACAAATGCTCCTGACCAAAGTAATGAATCACAGGAAAAAGGGTAAACATTTACATCCTGTGATTCAACGCTGTTTTGATACCTGCTTGGGTATTATGTCGACAGAAAACCCTCTCGAAGAACAGCACCTTACACTGTGTTACCAAACACACCAGCTACAAATCAAAAACCACTTTGCAAATCGCAATGACCTGCTATCAATCGACATCAGCCATCAAAACAGCCTGAATCAATTATTGAATTTCTTGGGAAAGCCGGTGGAAAACAAAACTTTCCCTAAATTAAACACCGGCCGCATGATCACTGCCTGGAAAGACATCAAACACCCCAATAAAGTCAACTCCAATGCCATCGGCCCAGAACGCCGCAAATTCTTTGATTATGACTCCCAGCCTCCTCTCTTGCGGTGTGCTGAGCCTGTCGAAGCAAGAGGGGATTGAGGGGTGTGTTAACAGGTGGAAAAATCTCAGTAATTTAATATTAACCATCACCATTATTAAAAAGAAAAGGACTAATCAACCAGCAAACCTCATAAATTGATCTCAAAAACACGCCGAATTAACCTTCTCACTGTTATAAAATGCATGTTTAATAAATTGTTTGGTCTCTGGCCTTCTTATGACAAATGACGAAAATATAATTCCTGGAGTGTTGATAAATGATCCTCCGATGGATAAAAACGATCTTAATCAAATTGAAGTTTTGTCAGAAACAGAATCAATTGTGGTATGGGATGAGCTAATTGACTCCAGGGGTAATCATTTGATGCTACTGCCAAGTGATTCATGGCCCGCAAAATTAATCGCCTCGAACTGCGCCCTTTATGAATGGCTTGATGATTGGAATAAGAACACAGTTTCGAAAATGCAGCACTTACTTGCGGAAGTATGGCCACCTAATAAAATTATTTACATATTCTGGAGTAGAAATAATGGAGTTCGAACAGTTCATAATGTTTTATATCGAAACTGGATAAACTTTTTATACGAAGACGAGGGGGTATTGGTTTGTAGCAAAGGAGATAAAAGAGCCGTGATTCTGTCGAATGGCAGAATGTGGATTGCTGGAACACAAGAAGCCCAACAAGAAAATCCAAGAAACGGCAACGCCGTCTCTGATTTATAACGTAATTTGAGAATCATTTTACTAGTTCGTAAACTCCATTGCCTGTCCTACAGTCATGAATGGACAACCTAACAGTCATACCGGCGAATGCCGGTATCCAGTGTCTTTAGGGTGATGTTACAATGAATGGAAAACAATAAATTTCACCATGAAGCAACCCACTGTATACATCCTAAGCAACAAAAGAAATGGAACACTTTATGTGGGTGTAACCAGCGATTTAATTCAGAGGGTTTATCAGCATAAAAACAATCTGGTAGAAGGGTTTTCAAAAAAATACCAAACCCACATGTTAGTCTATTTTGAGCAGCATCTGACCATGGAAGCTGCTATTACCAGGGAAAAACAAATTAAAGAGTGGAAAAGAGCCTGGAAAATAAAACTAATTGAAGAACAGAACCCTTATTGGAATGATTTGTATATCGACTTGGTTTAACCATTCTGTGGGGATTAAAGACGCTGGATACCGGCCTTCGCCGGTAAGACGATAGGAGAATTTTTAAAAATCTTTTAGAACTTTACTCTTTAAAACTCTTATATTTAAAAAATTAACTGAGCACACTTGTTCTGGAAACTATCCAGTAACCAGCTTCCAAGCCAAAGTTTCACCCGCTCGATAAGGCGATATAGCCAAATCGTCTTCACCAATCTGTACTGGCACTTGTTGTGCCTGTTTTTCCAAAGTGATGGTTTTGTTATTTACGGGCAAGCCATAAAAAGCTGGGCCGTTCAATGAGGCAAAGGCCTCGAATTGATCCAAGGCATTTTCCTCTTCGAACACTTGCACATAGTTTTCCAGGGCATGCGGGGCGCTGAAAATACCGGCACAACCACAAGCGCTTTCTTTGGCGCCGATGGCATGCGGTGCGGTATCCGTACCGAGGAAAAATTTACCTGATTCTGAGGTGGCTGCTGCTCTTAGTGCCTGTCTATGTAATTCGCGTTTGGCCACTGGCAAACAGTACAAATGCGGTTTGATGCCGCCAACCAGCATGTCATTGCGGTTGATTTGCAGGTGATGAACGGTGATGGTGGCGGCGATGTTGTCTCCCTCAGCAGCAACAAATTCAGCCGCGTCTTTGGTGGTGATGTGCTCAAATACGACTTTCAGTTCGGGCATGTCATTGAGCAAGGGCTGCATGATTCGCTCGATAAACACAGCTTCACGATCAAATATATCTATCTCATTAGATACCACTTCCCCATGAACCAACAAGGGCATGCCTATATTTTGCATGGCTTCCAGTACCGGATAAATCTTTTTGACGTCGGTCACGCCAGCATCCGAGTTGGTGGTGGCACCTGCCGGGTACAATTTAGCCGCGGTGAACACACCTTCAACAAAGCCACGATGGATTTCATCAACAGCGATACTGTCAGTCAAGTAAGCCGTCATCAAAGGCTTGAATTCTGGATAATCGGAAGTGGCTGCCAAGATGCGATCGCGATAAGCCGCAGCCGCAGCAACCGTGGTTACTGGCGGCGTTAAGTTAGGCATGATAATGGCTCTGCCAAATTGCCTGGCGGTAAAGCCCGCGACTTGTTCCAACATGGCGCCGTCGCGCAAATGCACATGCCAGTCATCGGGTTGAGTGATGGTGATTGAGGTTTCAGCCATTTAAGATCGAAAATAATGAATGTGCCCATTATAATTCAACAGCCATCATCTAACCACGGCTAAAACCATGCTGATCTAGAATCTACCTTCACATCGCATGTGATAACTTATGGTTTTTGTTAAGTTAAAACACATGCTGACTTCAAAACTCATACTTATAACAGTCATTCTGCTGGCTCTTTTGGTCGTTAGTAAAGCCAACGCGGGCATTGGTTCTGGATTGTTCAATACCGCCATTAAAATCGCCCATCCCATCAAGTCTCATAAAGACATTGCTTATGGGGAAAATGAGTGGCAAACATTGAATATTTATCCAAGTAAAGAGACATCAACAACGCCTGTCATCATCTTTATTTATGGCGGCGCTTGGTACAAAGGCAGTAAAGAACAACATCATTTTGTCGCAGATGGCTTGGTTCGCCAAGGTTATACCGTGGTGATTCCCGATTACATCAAATACCCAGAAGGACGTTTCCCTTCCTTTGTTGAGGACGTTGCCTTGGCCACTGCATGGGTCAAAAGCAACATCAAGCGCTACGGTGGTAACCCAGAACAACTGTTTATGGTGGGGCATTCAGCAGGTGCACATACAGGAGCGCTGTTGATTACCGATGGTCATTATCTGAACCAAGTTGCACTATCCAAACAAGACATCAAAGGATTTGTGGGCATCGCTGGCCCCTATAATTTCACCCCAAAAAAGCCCAAATATATTGAGACTTTTGGTCGACACAATTTCACTGTAATGAAGGCCAACAACCATGTAGATGGCACTGAACCACCAGTAAAACTACTGCACAGCAAAGGCGATAAAACAGTTCACATTGTCAATTTTCAAACCTTTCGTAATAAACTGATGTCAGAAGGCGTTAACATTCAAACCGAACTGTATGAAGACGTTGGTCATGTCTCAATGGTTTTGAAAATTCATCCTTGGTTTGCTGATGAAATCGACATCGCTAAAGAAATCAATGATTTCATTCTACCGATCATTAATGTAAATCCGAACTGACCAGTTGTTGCTTGTCATTTCTGCACCATAGTTGGCTATCAGCTGCATTCAGATGAACACCGCCAATCCAATCATCAATGCCGTTTTCTTTAAAATTGTTAGTTTGGTTATTCAAAACTTGTTCACCAAAGTCGGTAAGCTGAAAGCCCGTTGAGCGCATTTGTTTGTCTGATGTTTTCATGATCAACAAAGGTTTCTTTGTGTCTATATCTGCCATTCTGATCAATCGATTAAACAAATACCAATCACCCACAGAATCCAAAGCAAGCGTTTTATCAGCCATGGTATAACCCAGAATCTGTGTGGCTTTTGGTCCATATAACCGGGTGTTTTCTAACAACAACTGATCCCAAAGACTCAGCCCGTTGATGATATCAGGATAGCGCAATTTAACCAGAGACATGGCCTGGTGCAACAGGGGTAATGAGGTCTCTTCGAGTGCCATAAATCGCACATAATCTTGCGGATTGTGACTGCTAAAGGCTTGCCAAGCTGCTATGGCATAGTCTTGCTGTTTTTGATCTAACTGAAAAGGCTCAGGATGTTGTGCTATTTCATTGGGTTTCAAAAGACCAAGACCAATCAAAGGCAATTTAAATTTTTGTCCCCAATTACCACTGAATTGAACAACAGATAAACGTCCAATATCCATGTTCAACCGATCAAAGAGGAACACCACAAAGCACAGCAATAACTGCTCACTTAAGCCCATACCTAGCCATAACCGGATTTGAGCTGACTCTTCAATGGTCAAAAAGTCTTCATAAAAATCATTGTTTGAGGCATGGTCATTTCCAGCTAATCCATTTTCCTGGCTGAGCAATTCCCAATAGGACAGTCGCTCAGATTGCCATTGTTTGAGGTTATTGAATGGGTAAAGCGGTCCACAAGAAAGCACGTCTCTGAAAACCAGTATGTCTTTTCTCTCCGCAGGAAAGGCTTGTAAAAAACCACCAGCGGCAGAATCACCGTTCAAGATGTTTATTGTGGGCATGCCCTGCCTCACTTACATGCTTGCACAGCATCTTGATAGGCTTGAAATAATTTGTTGCTGTTTTGCTTGGCTGCATCCGCACCTAATTTCATTTGATTGATTTCACCGAGGCCATAAACACCCTCTTT
>JAUHXW010000116.1 GCA_030426705.1 Gammaproteobacteria bacterium | reverse complement strand
TTATCAATCATTCAGTTGTGCTGATGGGGAGATTTTACTGGCTGTGGGTAATGATGTGCAGTTCAGAAAAGCTTGCCAGGTCTTGGGGTTGGTTGAATTGGCTGATGATGAACGTTTTAAGATCAACAGTGCTCGGGTAAAACACCGCAATCAACTCATACCGATCTTGGCCCAAGCGTTTTTGTCTCAAAGTTGTCAGCATTGGTTGGCTTTATTGAAGCAAGTGGGCGTTCCCTGTGGTCCGGTGAATGACATTGAGCAAGCGCTTAATGACCCACAGGTTAAGCATCGGAAGATGGTCTTTGACATGTTGGGCGATAACAATCAAAAGATTCCTCAGGTGGCCAATCCGCTGAAGTTTTCTGGTTTGGAACTGTCCTACCAATTGCCGCCACCGGTTTTGGGTGGTTCGACCTTTGAAGTGTTATCGCAGGTACTGGGGTTGTCTGATGCTCAAATCAATGAATTGCAGAATAATGGAGTGGTTACTTAGATTGAAAAGATGTTATTGATTTAGAGTTCTGCGCCACTTTTCTATCAGCTGCTTGCAAAAAAAAAGGTGTCGGTCATTCATAATAACGACCGACACTCAATAATAAAGGAATGTCTTTGGGCCTTTATTCAAATTTGTTCCCGACTAATTTGAAAGCGGCCGCGGCAGACATGGCTTTTAACCTCGCACGAATGACGCCATTCACACAAGGCTTCTTGTCTTCGACAAACCACCATGTGTTCATTGGCTATTCTCTTCACCTCTGATTGGCCTGCATGGATGCAGGTCTGTCGCGTGAGCATGGAGCGGAAGCGGCCGCTTCGCTCATGGCTAAACGCTCATTGCATCAAGGCTTCTTTGCTACGCAAAACCGCCTTGATTCCATTCACTGCCTAACCGGCTCGGCGGGTCGAGCCGATCATCAGCTCTCCTCGTTTTTATTCGACAACGATGTCGCTGGTGGCCAAAATGCCACGCTGTTTACCCTGGATGATGTAACGAATGGTGTATGTGCCTGGTTGTTCTGGTAAGGTCAAGCTGCCCTGTTCAGGGTTGTTGTTGGTGTAGAAATAACTGAGTTCACCGTAGGTGCGGGTGTCACCCTGTTTCACCAAATCCACATAGTCACCTTTTCGCCCTGGGCCTTGCCAATTGACAGTGATTGTGCTGCCGGCAGCACCCTTGGATGGGGCTGTTAAGGTGGTCGTAACTGGCAGGATTGTTAATGTGCTTTTGGTCAATATGCTTCTTTGTCCCTTGCCGTTTTGCAAGATGAATCTCACATCATAGTCACCAGGCTGAATATCTGCTCTGAGGGTGCCGCTTTCGGGACTGTCCTTGAGGTAAAAATAACTCAATTCCCCATAGGTTCGGGTGTCTCCCGCTTTCACCAAATCAATATAGCCTTGCGAATTTTTGGGACCACTCCAGTAAACGGTGAATTCAGCGCCTATTTCAGCGGTGGGTTCAAAAGATAAGCTGACTTCTGGTTTAAGCACTTCAATCGGAACATGGTGCAAAATTTCACGTCCATCTGCCGCTTCCAAAATGTATCTGATGTCGTAAAGGCCAGGTGATGATGGGGCAACCAAAGTACCGTTGGTACCGGTCTTGGTGTAAAAATAGGTCAGTTCACCATACGTTCGTTGGTCGCCTTGTTTGACCAAATCCACATAATCTCCCTGTTCATTTGGACCCTTCCATGCAACGGAGAAGTTCTCACCAGCCATCACTGATGCCGGTGCTTGTAATGAAACTGCACTGTCAACCACGGTAAATGGTGCGCGGGCCAGGATGTGTCGTTTGTTATCAGTGCCTTGCCAAATATAGCGTAATTCATACTCACCAGGTTCGCCAGGGGCTTTGATTTGTGCGGGTGAACCGTGACGGGTCCATTGGTAACTGAGCTCTTGGTAGGTGCGTTCATCATTGGGTTTAACCACATCAATGTAGTCATCCTTACCCGCAGGACCTTCCCACGCAGCGGCAAATGAACTGCCTATGGCTGGCGGTGTTTCAGGGGCATGCACACTGGCCTTGGGTAATTCAATGGCCACAGGTTCCGGATCTTCCTCTATCAACACTTGATTAAGTGCATCATTCAAAGATGCGGCATCGCTGGCTGGTAAGTACTGTCCTCCGGTGATGTCAGCAACACAGGATACCTGTTTGGCTTCCTCTGAAGTCAAATCAAAACCAATCACATGGGCGGTGAAATCAATCCCCAAAGACTCAGCTTCAGCGGCCACATCGCAAGGGTTCATATCACAGGTCTCTAAACCATCGGTGATCAGCACCACTTCAGCTGAATTTTCGCTGATTTTCAAAGCCTCTGTGGCCATCTGTAATGAACGGCTGATCGGTGTCTTGCCTTTGGGTTTGATGCCGTTGACTTGATTGACGATATCTGTGGCATTGTTAGAACCAATGGGTACCACCAGTTCAATGTCCTGACAGTCACCTTTTTTGCGGTGGCCATAAACCATCAGCCCCACTTGATCATCGGTGGTGAATTGTTGGCTGATTTGGCCCATGGCATCACGTGCCATGGTGATTTTTGCTGTACCGTCAATCTGTCCCCACATCGAGCCAGAAGCGTCGAAGACAATCATGGTTTGTTTTTCAGCAACTGCAATCAGGCTGAGGCCTCCCAAGGCCAAAGCGGTCATAAGTCGTTTGTTCATGTTTTTCCCTCTGATGAAATAAACGCAAAATTGTCCTGCAAGATGGTTTAAAGTGCAACTGTGATTTAACAGATTGATGCATGGTTCACATTTTGTCAAATTACAGGTTCAGCTTGTTATTAAGGTATGTCCTTGGGGCTTTTTTCATTTTTGTTCCCGACTAAAAATGAAAGCGACCGCGGCGGACATGACATGTAACTTCGCGCTCTTCGCCTCTGATTCGCGTATGCTCACGGCTAAACGCTCATTGCATCAAGGCTTCTTTGCTACGCAAAACCGCCTTGATTCCATTCACGCGCTACGGCATTCATACACCTCTTCTTTTGCTTCGCAAAAATCGAAATGTATTCATTGCCTGCGCTGCCTAACTGGCTCGGCGGGTCGAGCTGCTCAGCAGCTCTCCAAGGATGTCCTTGGGGCTTTCGCTCTCTAAGTAGCGGGAATCATCTAAAAGCAGATGGTTATGACAAGAAATCCAATGTTTAACATTGAGTCAACGGGCTTACAGTTCTGCATGCTGTACTGAAAACAAAATAGGGTAAAATATAGAAAAAATAAAAGCATAAAAACAGGAGGAGCGGCATGAAACGTTTGATTTTGTGTTTGGATGGCACTTGGAACAGTGCTTATAAAAAGGAAAAACGACAGGATGGCATTCGGGTACTTAAACCTTCCAATGTTTTGAAACTGGCGCGATCCATCGAGCCAATTGATGCTGCAGGTGTGCATCAGGTGGTTTACTATGACACGGGTGTCGGCTCGATGAGTAAGCATCCAGGATTTTCCAATCGACTGTTGAGCAAAATGGACAATGTTTTTGGTGGTGCCTGGGGTGCTGGTTTTGAATCAAACATTGAAGATGCTTTGACTTTCATTATCAATAATTACCAGGCAGGCAGCCATGAGGCAGCTGCTGATGAGATTTTGGTGTTTGGTTTCAGTCGAGGTGCAGCTACTGCCAGAGCGATGACGCAGTTTGTTTCGTGGATGGGTGGTTTGCCGGTGAAAAGTGATGCCTATTATCTGCCTAAGTTATTTCGTGTTTATATCAAGTCAAAGGGTAAGGCGACTTTCAGTGAAGCCAAAAAAATCATCAATAAGGAAATCGATGCAGTCAATCAATCGAGACAACGGAAAATCACTTATCCCTTTTCAGAGTGGCAATCAATAAAGATTAATTTTCTGGGCGTGTGGGACACGGTTTTGGCCTTGGGTGGCCGAATAATCAGCATGAAATCAAGGCGTTTCTATTTACACGATCGGCCAGCTGACTGTGTTGACCACGCGAGACAGGCTTTGGCCATAGATGAGAAGCGCTATGATTTTTTACCTGAAATTTGGCAGGCCCCCAGTTTCTCTGGACAAAGCCTGAAACAATGCTGGTTTGCTGGAGTGCATTCGAATATTGGAGGAGGTTACATCAATGATGGTTTGGCCAACATTGCTTTGCACTGGATGATCAAACAAATCAAGCTGGTTGTAAAAGGCTTTACAACCAATCATAAATACCTGACTAATTACCGCCCATTCCCGCAGGATGAAATGGTGGAGTCCAAAACAAGAACGTATAAAACCAAAGATTTTGTGATGCGTAAAAACGGTTTAAGAACCATTCACACTGCCAAGGATAAGGGCTTTGAACAAACAGGTTTGATGATTCATCCATCGGTAAGAACACGCATGGCAGCCGATTATAAAAACAAACCATTCATGACTGAACCTTATCAACCTGAAAATCTGCTGGCTTACCTTGAAAGCAAGGAATTTGATGAAGTATTCAGTGAATAATCATTGAGTTGTGGCCTATAATTGCTCACAATCGAGCTCAGCTCTCTGTTAAAAGGAAATTCAAATGATTAAATTATTACTCAGTGTTTTCATATTGGTTTTGGCTGCTGGCTGTGGTGAAAAAGCCCAACAGAAAGTTCAATTGCGTGAAGTGGTTGAATTTAAAGTGGATAAGAATAATTCGGCCTGGTTGCGTGATTATCTGCCCAATGAAACCGTGGCGTACCTGAACATCCCTACACCATGGAATTACTTATTTGATGCCAAAGCGGATGCCTTACATTCGGTTCAGTCTTTAGAAGAACATCAACATATGGTGGCGCAAATCAAGCAGGGTGCCAAAACCCAGTATTTCAAACACATACCTGCAGAGGCGCAGGATATATTGAATTTGTTTTTTAATCATATAAAAACTTCAGTTGAAGTGGCGGTCATCAACATTTCGCCTTCTGCCCTGATGCCCACGGTCGCGGTTGGAACGAGGTTACAAGACATCACTGCTGAGGAATTAGCAGGTCAACTCGCTGCTGTGATTGCTACTGCAATGCCAGGTTTTCCGCTCAAGCTGGAAGGACCAGCTGGCAATTGGACGGTACAAACTGGCCAATTTCCAACATTTGTAAAATATGATGAGGTCTCTGGACGGTTGTTGATTTATGGAGGCATGGGCGTTAATGAAGAAAAATTGGCGGCTTTATGGGATGCGCCTAAAGATGATCAATTGACTACAATCAAAGCTTTGGAACAGCAGTCAGACCCCAGTGGTTTGAACCTCAAAGCCTGGCTTGCCACCGGCAAGATTTATCAACTTGGTGGTGCTTTTGTGCATCCTGAGCAGAAAATGCAGATTGCTGAACTGGGTTTGGACCAGGCCGAATATTTCTGGATGGGGTTTGAATCAGCCAAGGGTCAATCAGCCATGGCAGCGCATGTGGTGATGCCGGATGTGGGTTGGCGTTTGTGGTTGCCCAGAGTGAATGATTGGTTTGATGTTGAAATGGCCGGTATGCCCCGTTCGGTGCTGCAACTAAGCATGCCGACAGCTGAGCAAGTTCAGCAAGCCGTGGATGAATTCAAATTAATGGATAAGTTGTCTGAACAAGATAAGAAAGATTTGAAATTTATCACTGAATTTAAGTCACGTTTTGGTTTTGAGCCCATCGATATGTTGCGCGCTTATGGACAACAGGTTTATTGGGTGAAAGATGATGCTGGTTCATGGTATGCGATGAAGATCAAAGACCGTGAACTACATGAACTTATGAGTGATAAATTCAATGCGTTTTTTGAGGTAACACCACAGGAAAGGCCATTAGCTGGCCAAAAAATTTGGGAAGCTCATTATTCGTTGTATAAAAAACTGTTTGAATCTGCTGAAGAGAAGCCCAAGGATGCTGATCAAATCAGTCAGTTTCTCAATATGTTCCGCGATCATGTGTATTGGTATGAAAAGGGTGATGTGATATATATGAGCACTGTGCCTCAGGTATTGGCTGCAAAACAAGCCAATAAAAATACAATCAAGTTATCAGATTGGTTAGAAAAGAATCAAGGTACTGATTGGCAATCGGCTATTTTTGCCTTTGGTAAAGACATCAAACACATGCCTCAGGACTTGTATCATTTTTATTTGTTGATGTTGCAGGGCTTGGGTGATTTGGCACAAGTTGAAGTCGATTTATTCAGCTTACCAACCGCCAATGAATTGAATTTGCCAGAAACCGGTCGGGTGAATCTGATGGTGTCATCTGATGCAGAAAAAGTGAGTTTCCGGTTTGGTTATGAATATTCTGTGGTCGATGGTCTGTTGGCATCAGAAGGCGGCATGACTACATTGGCTGTGGTTGGGATTTTGGCGGCTTATGCCATTCCTGCCTATAAGGATTACACCATCAGAGCAAAAATTGGTGAGCAATTATCTTTAGCTGCAAGTTTTAAATTCGGTATAGCTGAGCATTGGGTTGCCCATGGCTCTTTGGAAGGCTTGGAAGAAAGTGTCAATCTGGCATATGAGAACATTCATGTGCTTGAAGATTCAGGTGTGATTGTGATTAACCTTGAAAATGTGGACCCGTTGTTTGATTCATTAGACGAAATATATTTGGAGCCGGTTTTTCAAGAAGGATTTGTTGAGTGGCAATGCAGCAGTAATATCAGGCACAATTACTTACCAGCCAGCTGTCGTTAAAAAGAAACAAATAGCATAAAAAGCCAGTGAAGTTCGCTTTATTGGCTTTTTTTGTGGACTACTTAAAAATTCACAACGTGAGCGAAATTGGATAGGATATGTTGGAATAGTTTGGTATGAGGCACTGAATAATCAGTGGTGCCGAGGGGGAGAATCGAACTCCCACTCCCGCAAGGGAACCGGATTTTGAATCCGGCGCGTCTACCAATTCCGCCACCCCGGCACAGGGTTGACAAGTATATAAGATTTTCACTTTATGGCAAGTGATTTTTTTCGATTTGTGGAATAAATATTTGAATTTCAATTTTTAGTCCACAATTATTCATTGAAAAGAACAAAGGAGTAAAAATATGCAAATACAAGTCAATTCAGATCATCATGTCAAGGGCGGTGAAGGTTTACAACAGTACGTTGAAAATCTGATGAATGATTCTTTGAATAATTTCAAAGACCAGGTTACCCGTGTTGAAGTTTATGTTGCCGATGAGAACAGTCACAAAGGCGGCGATGATGATTTAAGATGTACCATTGAGGCACGAATCCGTGGCTTGAAACCGATAGCGGTGACCCATCATGCTGATAATATTCACGCGGCCATTGATGGCGCTACAGATCGCATGGTGCGTTCAGTAAGGAAGACTGTTGAAAAACGACGAGACTGATTGACTCTGTTTTGTTTAAAACAAAAAAACCAGCCTTTACAGCTGGTTTTTTTGTGGGTTGACGTTTTGGGGAGTTAGCCCAATAATGAACGCAGCATCCAAGCGATTTTTTCGTGAAATTCCATGCGTTGTGTCAGCAAGTCGCCACTCACATCATCCGTTTCTATGGCTTCGCTTTGTAACAGCTCGCGGGCATGTCTGATGATGACTTCGTGAGAATCCAGTAAATTTTTAATCATCTGCTCTGCCGAAGGTACTTCGGTTTCTTCTTTGATTTCTGTCAAGGCTGCAAATGACTGGTATGAACCAGGGGCAAATTCACCCAAGGCCCTGATGCGTTCAGCAATCACATCCACGGCTGTGGCCAATTCTGTATACTGTTCTTCAAACAAGGTATGTAAGGATGTGAACATGGGGCCAGTGACATTCCAGTGATAGTTGTGAGTTTTTAAATACAACGTATAAGTGTCCGCTAAAAGTCGGCTTAATCCTTTAACAATAGTGGTTCTGTCATTGCTATTGATTCCAATGTTTATGCTCATATTTGCTCTCAATTTTGAATTATTATTATTTTATAAAGCAAAATGGCATTTGTAAAATGGAATGTATTTATCATAACATCCTATAAAATAGAATAGACGGGATTTTATCTGACATTGACTAGGAATGCTTTTGGGCCTTACGCTTCCGCTCCGAGCTCGGATTACGGCATTCCATTTCTGCTTCTTTGCTTCGCAAAACCGCAAAAATTCCATTGCCTATCCTGCAGCACACCTCCTTCCATGGAGGCGTCATTCATTTTTGTTCCAGACTAAAATGAAAGCGGCCACGGCAAGCATGTATTATAACTTCGGGCTTGCTCTTTCTGAT
>JAUHXW010000115.1 GCA_030426705.1 Gammaproteobacteria bacterium | reverse complement strand
AAGAACTTCATCGGCAAGGAATTGAATGTCTTTAATTGGAGCGGGTAAATTAGCCATAATTCAAACGTTTGTTTTAAAAACAAGTATTTTATCACTGACCCTGTGAAATTAAAATACAGAAACACGATTTGCAAACACAAAAAAGCCCTCTGTATCGAAGGCTTTGATTCTTGCAAGCTGAAAATAATTCCTAAAACGGAATTTCATCATCAAAATCGTCAAAATCAGCAACCGGATTGTTGTTTTGAGACTGATTTTGGCTATTGGCTCGTGGTGCCGAAGGCATTGACCCTCCACCTCCACCGAAACCACCTTGTCCAGAATCACCTGAACGACCACCCAGCATTTGCATTTCATTGGCTAAAATTTCAGTGGTATAGCGATCCTGACCACTTTGGTCCTGCCATTTATTTGTGCGCAACTTCCCTTCAATATAAACCTGACGTCCTTTTCGTAAATATTCACCCGCAATTTCAGCCAAACGACCAAAAAACACCACACGATGCCATTCAGTTTTGTCTTGTTTATTGCCTTCCTTGTCGGTCCAACTTTCAGTGGTTGCGACCGAAATGGTGGTTACAGCTGCGCCTGATGGCGTATAACGAACCTCTGGATCATTGCCTAAATTTCCCACCAATATGACCTTATTAATACCTCTTGCCATCTTTGCTTCCTAAATAAATAAATGTTGATTATAGGTGTCTGCCAAATTCTATTCAAGTTGAGCTGATTGATTTTCCTGTAAATAAGTTCCTGCTTTGTAAGAAAAAATTGACAAGCCCATGAGAACTTTTCCAAGGACAAAATTAAACCCAAAGACCAGAATGACAACATCAAATCAGGAGTAATAACATGTATCAAAAAGGACAACAAGGATTCACTTTAATTGAACTGATGATTGCACTGGCAATCTTTATGATTTTATTGGCTTATGGCATGCCCAATTATCACCAGTTCAAACAAAACAAAATCATGACTGAAGAAATCAATCGCCTGGTCAGAACCATCAACTTCGCCAGAAACCAAAGCATTAACAGTGGCGGTCACATCATACTGTGTGCTTCACAATCCATGACAGCCTGTGATAGTGGCAGTGATTGGCATGCTGGCTGGATGGTTTTTGCTGACAACAACCGTAATCGTCAATTCGACAGCACCGATTTGATGTTGTTGAATGAAAACCCAATGAACCATCAAATCAATGCCATATCATCACAATTCCGACAAAAAATCAGGTTTGATCAAATGGGCGCCACACCTGGAACCAATCTGACCATCAGGTTTTGTGATGGGCGAGGTGAAGCACACGGCAAAGCCATTATTGTCAGTAATGTTGGACGTCCAAGACTGCTGCAATCAGTGGACCGATGTGGCTAATTGGTGGTAAAGCTCTCGCCACAACCACAGGAACCGGTGGCGTTGGGGTTTTTGTAGACGAAGATTTGGTTGATGCCCTGCTTTTCGTAATCAATGGTGGTGCCTTTGACTTTATCCAAGGCATCTTTGGGCACAATCAAAGTCACACCTTTGTCTTCCATGGTCACTTCGTCTTCTTGGACTTGATGCGCCAAAGCCACATCATAGCCCCAACCGGAGCAGCCCATTTTTTTGACAGCCACACGAAAACCAACGGCTTTATCATCCAAAGCCATAAAGTGCAAAATGCGGTCAGCCGCTTGTTGTGTAAGTTGTAATGACATGCTTTGTATTATAAATGTTTGTGGCTGATATATAGCATTTTTACTGCGTTTCAAGTAAAAGAATAATGTTATTGGATTGCCGGCGTCCCGCCTGCTTAATTTATTTACTACCTGAAGGTGCCGGCGAGCCGCCGGCGGTCCTTTGACCATGGAGAATTGTATATGTGTTGAAAAACTGATTAAATACAGTTACATCCATTTGACGTATATGCCCATGATTTCTACACCAGATTTATGCGACGACCATCCAAACGAAGTTAAAGTATTGGACTCCATTTTCAACAATTACGGCGGCAACCATCAATTTTATGGCCAGGTGGTTACCATTAAATGTCACGAAGATAATTCAAAAGTTAAGCAATTGGCCGCTGAAGCAGGAAATGGCCGGGTGATGGTTGTTGACGGCGGCGGCTCCTTGCGCCGCGCTTTATTAGGCGACATGATTGCTGCCAATGCGGTGAAAAATGGCTGGGCTGGCTTGGTCATCTACGGTGCCATCAGGGATTGTGATGAAATTGCTGCATTATCCCTCGGCGTCAAGGCCTTGAACACCATTCCGGTCAAAACCGACAAACGCGATTTGGGTGATGTCAATGTTCCAGTCACTTTTGCCGGTCAAACCATTGAACCAGGCAATTGGATTTATTGTGATAATAATGGGATTATTGTTTCAGAATTTAACTTCTTGGATTCGTAGCATCTAAGTACATTTTTTACGTCATTCTGACCGAGCGAAGCGAGTGGAAGAATCTCATCAACACAAAGAATTACTCCAGACTTAAGGAGATATTTCCGCTCGCTTCACTCACTGCTCATGCTTATCGAGTCAAAAATGTGCTCTACTTAAAACAAAAGAGACTTTTCCATGATTCTGAAGCTAAGGAAAAAAGAATTAAAATTTTGCCAATCAAGGCAGGAAACGCAAGTAATAGCAAAAGCTATTGCTAAGTTTTATTCAGCGCTTCCTTGCGCTTCACCCTTACAGGGCTGACGTGAAAATTTAATCCAGATAAATTTTTCTAACGCAGAGTGGTGAAATTTTAAACTTTTTTACTCGCTTCACGAATTATGGAAGAGTCTCTAATAAAAACAGCAACCTTCCTTGGCTGCTGCTGGGGGACGAGGTACAAACTCGTTTTTGAAAAGTGGAGCTATGTATTAAGCTGCTTTCTTTTCAACTTTTTTGATTTCTTTGATCAAAGTGTCAACACGCTTGCTCAAACCTTTCAGGTCGTCAGCAGTTGGGATGTCCAATTTGCTTAAAGCGCCTTCAACTTTGCTTTCAAAAATGTTTTCGATTTTAGAAAATTGCTTGGTAGCAGCACTTTAGATGTTTTTGAATTTACCTTCAGCTTTGTTGGTCATTTGATCAACTGATTTTTTAGATTTTTTCTCTAAAGATTTACCTTCTTTTACCAATGTGTCAAAGAATTTGTTGGCTTCTTTAGAAGCTTTGTCATAAACTTTAGTGGCTTCTTTTTGTGCGATTGAAACTACGCCCAAACCGGCCAATACTACATTTTTAGCTGATTCTTTTACTTGTTTAGTGTTCATTTTGTATACCTCATTAAGTTGAGTTTTATTGATGATGTGGGTATAGTAATCAGAGATTGTAGAGTAAACACACTAAAGAGCAAAATAATTAAAAAAAAGATAAAAAAACATGAAAATCAATAATTGGCAAAGCCCCGAAGATACCTTTATCCAATCCATGAGCACCGATGATTTATTGGCACAATGGGCTGATTTACATGCAGCTGACCTGGCTGAAGCACCTGATGGTGATTTGCTGGATGCCTGGTTGTTGTTTCACAATGGACATTTCGCCGAAGCTGCCGAGGCTGGACTGGCTCTCGGTGCTGAAGGCACACCAGTGGTCATCAGATCGGTGGTGGCCTACACCGATTATATTTGTGAAGATGAAGATGAATGTGTGGATTTACTTGAGCAAGCCTACCTTTTGGGCGAATCGCATTGTGATGATAATGATGAATGTTTGTTTGTCACCGCCTTGGCTATGGGCCGCTATTCACAATCGATTTCTATCACCAAAGCATTAAGCAAAGGTCTGGGAGGTAAAGTCAAAAAATTACTGACCACCATTTTAGAAGACAAACCCAATCATGCCGAAGCCCACCTGGCGATGGCCATGTATCATGCTGAAATCATTGATAAGGTCGGCGCCACCTTAGGCGGCCTGACTTACGGTGCCAACGCCAAGACCGCGCATCAACACATCGAAAAATCCCTGGAACTGGTACCCAATGCGATTAATTTGATTGAAGCTGGCAATGCGATTTTACTGCTCAAAGGTGAGAAGAAAGGCATGGATGAAGCCACCGCCTACTATCAGCAAGCTGCAGAAGTCAAACCTTTGGATGCCTTACAGACCATGGATGTGGATTTTGCCGCTTCGCAGGTGGAATAAAAACTCAACTACATTTAATTTTGAAATAAACCAATGTGGTGCTGTGTTTATTTCATACTAATATGACTGAGATAAAACACGTCAGATTTCCCATCAATATAGCTGAAGCACAAGGGGCTTACAGTTTGGAATTGCTGATTGGAAGTGAACAAGTGCCGGTTAAACTGATGATTGATACGGGCAGCAGCACCATTGCTTTTCATGCCAACCGTTATTCAGTGGAACAAGACCAGCAGTCTAAAACAACTCAAACCGCACAGTGTGTTACTTACGGTTTGGGTGGTTGGGCTGGGCCGGTATTGACTTCCAGCATTACCTATTCCAATGGCACTGACCAATTTGTGATCCATGATGCTGCTTTTGCCCTCATTGAAAATGAAAAAGGCAAAAACTTTTTAAACCTGGATGGCATTTTGGGTATGGCTTACCACCACCTGAACAAAGGCTATTGCTTATCTAATTATTTTACTGCCAAGGCTGATAAGGATACACAGACTTATCCTTGGCCTTTCTCAAACCAAATTGAACAAACAAGCATCAATACCTTCAAAAAGTTTTTATTAAAATACCCAGAACATGACATCACACCAAACTTCACCGCTTTCGCCCAACAAAACGTTTCGCTGAATCAATTTGCTTTATCGATTCACCGTTCCATTGTTTACGTGCCACAACAGAACATGACCTTGGAGCAAAAAGAACAGGAATCGTTGAACCAGGGGCTGTTCATTATCGGTGATGCAGAAGCAGAACAAGACCTCTACACAGGTACGCCACAAGTGGTAAAGGTTGTGCATGACGCCTATTACAACACCAACCTGTTGTCGGTGAAAGTTGCCGGTTTTGATCAATTCAAAGCCCCACCACTGGATCAACAGCATGTCCATAATTTTTTCAGTAATGCCATTGTAGATTCTGGTTGCAGTTATCTGATGCTGCAGAGAGACATTTACCAATACGTAATCGATTCTTTCAAAAGTATTGACCCACATTTGTTAACTTACATCGACGCCTTTAATAAAGCTCACGCCAACCAACAAGCTTATTACCCAAAAGATTTGGATTTAAACCAATGGCCCAATCTGTACTTTACTTTTGAGGGTGTAGAAGAAGACGAAGTTACCTTGTGTTGTCGGCCTGAACATTATTGGCAATTGGATGCAATATCCCCAGGGCAGGCATTCTTTACACTATTGGATCAAATCCCCAAATGGCCTGATCAATCATTGATTGGACTGCCGATCATCAGCAGTTATTTTTGTATTTTTGATCGGTCTACAGGTGCCGAGGGTGTTATTAAGTTTGCTGAGAAAGTTTAATTTTTACCAGAACCATCGAATACTGTAACTCGATTCCTGCCATTTTCTTTGGATTGATAAAGTGCATCATCGGCATCTTTTAATAAATCAGCCAAGCTGTGGCCGGAAGCTTCAGTGGTGGTGAGGCCGAAACTGGCTGAAATTTTAAACTCATGACCTGTTTCATAGTTGGTATCTATGGCATAAATGGCTGATCGGCAGGCTTCAGCAAACCTTTTCAGTTCATCAATCGAAGAGTCTCTCATAATAATGGCAAATTCTTCACCACCCAATCGTGCAAATGTCGCCTTTTCATTGTTTAACTCCCTACAAACATCTACAGTGGCTTTAATCACCCAATCACCGACTGTATGACCGTATTCATCGTTGATTTTCTTAAACCAATCCAAATCGAATATACCAAAAGCAATGACTTCTTCCTTTTTCTCAGAATATGGCAGCATGTATTCCATATAATCTTTCATGCCCTTGCGGTTGTAGATCTTGGTCATGTAATCCATTTCTGACAGTGACTTGTAGATTTTTTGCTGTTTTCTGATGCGATAACCAATATACAACAGCAAGATAACCAATGACCCAAACAGATAACTGAGCAATAACTGATTGGCTCTGGATTTTTCCGCCAGTTCTTTTTCAAGACTCAAGACTTCGTTTTTTTGGTTAAGGGATTCAATTTGGTGCGCTTTGGCCAGACTGTCATGCTTAATGGTTTGGTAAGCCATCAGCTTTTCCTGCTTGTCAGAGTAATATTTGATTTCTGTAAAATTCTTTTCAACCAGATATTCATTGGCTTTTTGATAGTCACCATTTGCTTGGTAAAAATTGTAAAGCACTTGCAATGCATCTATTTTTTGCTTTGAATCTCCTAATGTGGTGGTCCCTTCTAATGCCTGCTCAGCATATTCAACAGCTTCTTCTGATCGCCCAAGTTTCTCCAATATTCTGGCCATCAAACTGTCTTTAAAAACAATCAGGTTTTTGTACTTTGTTGCCATGATCGAATCATTCGCTGCCAAAAGATTTTGATAGGCTTGCTTTACTTCATTTTTAGATTTTGATTTACTGAGGTGAAAATCGATCCAATTAACATTCAATGCCTGTGCAATTAAATTTTCACCTTGTTGGCGACAATGGTCTAAAACTTCTTCTATTTTAGGTTCACTGATACCATCATTGTTGAGCTTAATTAGCGAAATGTACTTATAAACCGAGGCTGTACACAATTGTTTTGGAGGAGGTGAATAATCAATAACAATTTGAGCCAAATCATGACTCAGTTTATTTTGATTGAGCAAGTCATATACTATAAAGGCGGCGGTAAAAGCTTGAAACTTAAGTTCTTTATCATTGACTTTTTCAACTTTAGGAAGAACATTATCCAGGCTGACTAAAGCCTTTTGATATTCTCCTGAAATGGCATACATATTTGCCAATAAAGATTCAACTTTAATTGTGATTGATAAAAATTGACAGTCATTTTTTATCGTTTGAAATTGTGATATGGAATGATCGACTTCTCCCTTTAGACCTGTTTGATAAGCGGTTAAAAAGCGAAAAAAACAAAGTTGATTGGCGTTAAATTGGTTTTTATAAGTAGACAGTTTTACTATGTTATCTGTGAATTTTTTATAATTCTTTGTTCTAATTTCATCTGTAAGTTTAAGTAATTGGTCAATATCATAAGGACTTAAAGGCAGTGATTCAGCATTTGAAGGGACTTCAGATTTGTTTTGAGCACTTACAATCGAAGAAGCAAAGCACAATAGCAAAATAAAGCGCTTAAATAACATACCGCAACTTTTCTAGTAAGTGCTACTCAGGTCAATGTATTGAGTTATTCAGACTCTGTGTCATCTGCATCATCATCGTCATCATCCGGAGCCATGATACATACATACTCTTGACTATGAAGCTTTGCAAGTTCGCCATTTTCCATACCCAGCGCAGCTAACATTTCAGATAAATTACCATGTTGCTTTAGGGAAGTGTTTTGACCAATCAGTTCCAGATTTTTTATTTCAGTTAACATTTACTACCTCTTTTTTTTATTATTGGGGAAATTCACAGTCAATTTATAACCTTATGTTCAAAAAATTGGCACTCAGGCCTTATTGGCTGTTATAAGAATCGTAACACAGTGGTTACCTGTTTTCTATTGTTTTGTGCCGCCAATAACTGGCGTTATATTGCTCAATGGTCATTTCCCATTGATTACTTGATTGCTGCGAATGTTGCGCTTTGACAATTCCTTTTGCAATAAATCCCAGTGCGCTGGAAATTCTGTTGGCTCCTTGATTATTGATGTTGCAATAAGTAACTATCGATTGAGCGGATAATTGTTTAAAAGCAAGTGTTAACAGCAATTGGGTGGCCTTGTAGGCGTAGCCTTTGTTACTGTAATCACTATGAATCATCACGCCCAATTCATAGACACTAGCTTTGTCCGGTATTTTTTTCAAACCAATCATGCCTACCCGCTCGTTATCATGATTTCTGCGGATTGTATACCTGAGGTTATTATTTCTGGCGATTGCTTTTTCAAAAAGCTCTATGGCTTTTTCTTTACTCAAGGCAGGACCAATATGACACATGGTTACCTGGTCTGTATAAATTTCAACCCATAAATCCTTATCATTCTTGGATAATGGATCTAATGTTAACAAGGTGGAATTACGCATGCTGCGTTATAAAAAGATGATACTACACCTGAGCTTTAATTGTTTGGGTGACAAAACTACAAAAATGTTTT
>JAUHXW010000114.1 GCA_030426705.1 Gammaproteobacteria bacterium | reverse complement strand
CTGAGGGGGCGTTCCGCGACTGGGGCTACGAGCTGGCCCGCGAGGAATTCGGCGCGCAACTTCTTGATGGCGGTCCCTGGCACTCGTTCAAGAACCCCCACACCGGTCGTGAAATCGTGGTTAAATCGGTGGGCACTCAAGTGGCTTCTGTTCCAGGTATTTTTGGTGCAACTATCCTTGGTGATGGTGCTGTTGTTTTGATTCTTGATATCATTCCTATGCACCGTGCTTATGTACAAAAACTGGAGAATCTCAAGGCTGAAGGTGTTGAGATCGTTCAGGAAGTTGAGGAAGATCATGTAACCACTATTATGGTTGTTGATGACTCAATTACCATGAGACGCGCAGGTGAAAGAATGTTAGTCAGAAATGAATTTGAAGTGATGACAGCTAAAGACGGCCTGGATGCCCTGAATAAACTACAAGAACAAAAACCGGATTTGATGTTGCTTGATATTGAGATGCCACGAATGGATGGTTTTGAATTGGCCACCCAAATGAAGCAATCAGACAGGTTTAAAGACATTCCCATCATTATGATTACATCTCGAACCGGACAAAAACACAAAGACCGCGCCAAAGAGATTGGGGTAGAGCGTTACTTGGGTAAACCTTATCAGGAATTAGAATTGTTAGAAAATATCAATGAATTGCTGCAATTAGAAGATGCCTAAAAATAATGTTGTGGGCTTGATACATATTGGGGAAGCGCAGCCATCTGCACAGTTTCTGATCAGCCATCTGAAATTGTCAGGTTATGAAGTTCAACAATATGAACAATCTGCAATTGATGATTTAGACACCAGCATTAAAACCTATATCATCAATTTGTTTGACAACGATGAAAATATTGATGATTTACTCAACATCTTGTCAGATCAGAATGTGAAAATTATTTTTAACGATGCCCAAATTGCTAATGAACTTGTTGGTTGGAATAAAAACCGTTGGTTAAGGCATCTGCTGCATAAAATTGATGAGTCTAATGATATCTTGCCCAGAGTAAAAGCTGGAGGTTCAACAGCTGAACCTGGTGAGTTAGACCTACAGGCTCATGGTATAAAGAGTGTGTGGTTATTGGCAGCTTCAATTGGTGGGCCTGAATCGTTGGTTAAGTTTTTTAAAGAGTTTACGGGTAAAGAACCCATTCTCTTTATCGTGGTTCAACACATGGACAGTGAGTTTTCTGCCATGATGGAAAAACAACTGAATAAAAACGAAACAGTCCCCGTTCAGTTGGCGGAAGCTGGGATAAAAATCAAACCTGGACTGGCGTTATTGGTGCCGGTCGATGAAGACATCAATATCCAGGCAGATGGTTTGGTTTCGGTCAAGGATGTGAACAGTTCCAGGCCTTCTACGCCATGTATTGATGATGTGTGTTTAGATATGCTTGAAGACTTAGAACACATCAATATGGCTGTGTTTAGTGGCATGGCCACTGATGGTGTTAAAGGCGCCACCAATGTTTTTGAAAATGGTGGAAAAGTCATCACACAATCAGCAGAAAGTTGTGTGGTTTCTGCCATAGCTGAAGAAGTCAGGAAATTGAATATGTCATTGTTTGACGGCGATCCGGTTTCCATGGCAGAATATGTTAAAGAATCGATAAATTAAAGGCAATATCATGGAAAATGAAATTCGTGCGGTTTTGATCCCGATAGAAGAAGGCAGAAAGTTGTTATTACCCAATGCAATGGTGGCTGAAGTGCTGGGGATGCGCAGTATTGATGACGTAGAGTCCAGTGAAAAATGGTTGCTTGGTACAGTTTCATGGCGAGGGTGGGATATTCCATTGATTGATTTTGCGGTATTGACCAGTTCAGCAACTGATGATGACATTCATAACAATTACAATCTGGCTGTATTGAAGAGTATCAACCATCCAGAAGACATGCCGTATTTTGCTGTGTTATCAAGAGGTATTCCTAAACTACAATTGGTTTCCAGGGGTGATATGCAATTGCATGAAGAAAAACAAATCAACCACAATGCCATCGCATCTTTGGTTTCAATTCAGGATGAAATGGCGGACATCCCCAACATGAACTACCTGGAAACCAACCTGATTTCATTGATGCAAAACGCTGCTTAAAAGCGGCTTAAACCCTAAAATCACCAAACAGTGTGTGCATGGCGCCCATGATTACAGGCACCACTGTTTCAGTACGCAACACCCTTTGGCCCAATTTAATTCCAAAATAATTCGCCTCTTCAAACAACTTGATTTCCTCAGGTGAAAACCCGCCTTCCGGACCAATGAAAAAACTTTGATTTGTTTTTAAATTTTCAGGTAAGTCATGAATGGTTTGTTTGGCTGTGGGTTCAAGGTATATGCCGGTTTCAATATGTTTCACACATGTTAGCAGCGTTTGAGGCGGCATTATTTCCATGATATCTGCACGTCCTGATTGTTCACAAGCACTGATGGCAACTGCTTGCCAATGTTTTAATTTTTTTTCAAATTTATGCTTGGGAATTTTCTGTGAGCAAAAATCTGACAACATGGGAATGACTTTGGCGCATCCCAATTCTGCGGCTTTTTGGATGCTGTAATCCATGCGGTCGGTGCTGCTGATACCCTGTACAATGGTGGTGGTTAAAAAGGATGACTGAGGTTGTTCCGCCGTGAGCGCAATACCATCTAAGATCACTTGATGTTTGGTGATGTCCTTGATGGTCCCCTGATATTGATTACCACTGGGGGTGAAAAAATGCAGGATAAACCCTTTTTTTAATCGCAATACATTTCTGATGTAATGAGCCTTCTCACCCTCAATCGTTACAGATTTTTCGATGGAAGATGAACAAATTGGCAGATAAATTCTTGAAATTCTCATGATAAAATTCAATGAAATTTGGTCTATATAACGATGGCTTATAAAATCGCATATAATCTTAACTCAAAATCAAGTATCAAGAACATGAAAACAACAACCCAAACAACCAAACCTGGCCAATTAACTGGTTTCACCCTGATGGAAGTACTGATTGTGGTGGTCATCATCAGTATTTTGGCCATCACCATTGTGCCACAATTCATGGATCAGCCAGATAATGCCAGAATAGCAGCGACCAAAGCCGACATCAAAAACCTGGAAACTGCCTTGAGCATGTATAAACTGGATAATTTCAACTACCCTTCAACGTCTCAAGGTCTACAGGCATTGGTGCAAAGACCTTCCGGTTCACCAGAAGCCAAAAACTGGAAACCGGGTGGCTACATTCAGAAATTGCCTAATGATCAGTGGGGGAATCCCTATCAATACTTAAATCCCGGTAATAATGGCGTGATTGATGTGTATTCATTCGGCGCCGATGGCCAGCCAGGTGGTGAAGGTGTTAATGCTGACGTTGGCAATTGGTAAAGATAAAAGAGGTTAATCCTGTGCATACAGGGAAACAACACATTTCAGGTTTTACCTTGTTGGAGATTCTTTTGGTGGTTGTGATTATTGGTATCATGACAGTGGTAGGTACTAATATCATTAACAGCCAGTCACCAGAAAGAGCCATCATGGAGACTGCAGCAAAATTTGAAGCTGAGTTGAAGTATTTGTGTGATTTGTCGGTGTTGGAAAATCGAGCTCATGGCATAGAGTGGAGTGAATATGGTCGGCATTGGCTGACTTATCAATCCGGTGATTGGGTCCACAAAAAGCACTGAACAATTGCCATTTAATCAGGAAATTTTGCTACAAGGCAGCGCGCAAATACTGGCGTCTGAAAGTGAAGAACTGCCTCATGTCATTTGTCAAACCGATGGTTCCTTCAATGCCTTTGAAGTTCGCTGGTATGTGGCTGAAACCGATCAAGCTGAAACATACTATTCCTTGAAAAGCGAGACGCCATGGCAATTAACTGGCGGATGGGTTGATAAATAGCATGGATAAAAAGCTTGCCAATCATACCAGAGGATTTACCTTGCTTGAAGTGTTGATAGCACTGATTATCATCAGCGTGGGTTTGGTGGCCTTGCTGCAATCCAGTAAACACAGTGCCAACACCTTGACCATTGCCAGAGAACAAACGGCTGCCTTACATGTCGCTGATCAGGTGATGTTACAACTTTACAACCGCGGTGGATTGCGACTGGGTGTACATCAGGGCGAACAGCGTTTTCAAGGGCAAGTCTTTTACTGGCAGGGAACATTGACAACGACGGAAAATGCCCGAATCAACAGGCTGGATGTCAAAGTCAGTTTAGATCGTGACTTTGATTATGCAGAAGCGCAGCTCAGTGGATTCAAGAAATCATGAAATCACCCACTTTAATAAAACAAATGGGCATGACTTTACTTGAGGTGCTGATTGCCACCGGTATTTTAACCGTAATTTCTGCCATGGCATTTCTCAGCATTGATAATATGGTCAGGTCCAAGACTATCTTAAACCAGCAAACAGAACAATTGAATCAGACTAATTTGGCTTTTTACCTGTTACAAAATGACTTGCAATTTGCCATCAGCAGTCAACAACTTGGAGTGGCAGAAGCTGAGTTTGTCGGAGGAATCCAAAGCTTCACTTTGACTCGATTCAAAAGACAAATCGCTACTTCCCCAAGAGTCGAAGATCACAATGCCGCCATCAACCAACCGCTACAAAAAGTCCGTTGGTATATACGTGATCAACAATTGGAGCGGGCGGTTTTGCCTGCCCACAGTACAGGATATGGTGAAAACTGGCAAACCAGAACTTTATTACCCATTGAAAGCTTCAATTGCTCCTACCAAAATGCAGCAGGTGTCAGCAGCAACCAATGGCCCAATGAAGGTGGTGAAAATGGCATGTTGCCCAACAGCATACAATGCTTGGTTGTTACTGAATCAGGACAGGCCAATGAATTCAATGTCGTTCCCTGGGAAAAGATATGGTAATGCGGTTAGGTAACCAAAAGAATCGTGGCATGGCGCTGTTGATGGCTTTAGTGATGGTGGCCATCGCTTCCAGTCTGGCGGCTTATATCTGGTATGAAAGCCAGTTGAGCATTGCTCGAATACACAATGTCAAACAAAGCTACCAGGCCAAACATTACAGTCAGGGCTTGTTGTTGTGGGCCAGTGATATATTGCGTGAAGACTACAACCAAGATGGCCCCCAATATGACAGCAATACCGATCCCTGGTTACAAGGCATTCAGGGCATGCCGGTAGAAGATGCCATTTTATCTGGCAGTTTGACGAGCTTGGATAATAAGTTCAACGTCAACAACCTGGTCATCAAAGGTGTGGTTTCAGAGGCGCATTTGCAGTATTTCAGGCGTTTACTCAGTACTTTAGAAATGGATTTGGCCATTGCCGATAAAATCATCGATTGGATTGATGCCGACCAGATTCCCTTACCTGGTGGCGCTGAAGATTTTATTTATATGGCAAAAACACCGGCTTATAAAACCGGTTCAAAACATTTTCAACACATTCGGGAGTTAGCGTTGTTAGATGGCTTGTCGCCAGAAGATTATCAAAAACTGATTCCCTATGTAACAGTGCTTCCGGTCTTTGACGCCAACGGTACCAAAATGAATGTCAATACCCTGTCACCACCCTTGTTAAAAGCCTTGCATTTAGCCATCGCCAACGAAATGGCTTTACAATTAAACCAAAACAATGCCGCAAACTTCCAAAGTATGAATGATTTTTTTCAACACAAAAGTGTGCAATACGCTTTATTCGATACGTCCATTCAAAATGAAATACGCGATTTGGCTGATGTCCAAACAAGGTGGTTACAAGCCGAAGCGACCATCCAGATGGAAGGACAAGTGTTTCAGATGTATGCCTTGTTAAAGCGCAATATAACCGGTGATGCCCGAGTGATTTACCGCTCTTTAACACCTTTGCTTCCCTGAATTTGATATGATAAAGCCATGAAAATTGCATTTATTGCCAGTCAAACCGCAAAATCCCAAAAGTCACTCAAATCATTGACCAAAGTTTATGGTCAATGTGATTCCGATGCTGCTGATGTGATTGTGGTATTGGGCGGTGACGGTTTTATGCTGCAATGTTTGCATCAGTTGATGCACCAGTCCACACCGGTTTTCGGCTTACGTCGCGGGACGGTAGGTTTTCTGATGAATGATTATTCGGAAAAGGATTTGGTTGAGCGCATCGAAAACGCGCAAAAAACCGTGCTACATCCGTTGTCGATGAAGGCCAAAACTGTGGGTGGCACTGTGATTGATTCATTGGCCATCAACGAAGTGTCCTTACTGCGGCAAACCAAACAATCAGCTCATATTGAAATCAGAATCAATAACCACACGCGCATTGAACAATTGGTGGGTGATGGTGTGATGGTGGCAACACCCGCTGGCAGTACGGCTTATAATTTATCGGTCAATGGACCGGTGATTCCTTTGGGCAGTGAAATATTGGCGCTGACCCCCATCAGCCCTTTCAGACCCAGACGATGGCGTGGTGCCATCATTCCCTCACATGCTGAGGTTTCATTTGTGATTAGAAACCATGAAAAAAGGCCAGTATCAGCCACTGCTGATAACACCGAAGTGCGTGATGTGATTCAAGTCGATATCAAGGAGGCCAAACACATCAGCATCAATGCGCTGTATGATCCTTTGCACAATCTGGAAGAGCGCATCATCAATGAACAATTCTCTTAAATGACATGTTGTTAACCATTGCCATCTCATCCAGAACTCTGTTTGACTTAAACAAAGCTCACCAGATTTATTTGGACAAAGGCCTTGAAGCCTATCGAGCTTACCAGTTGGAGCGCGAAGAAAAACCGCTCAATCCAGGTGTGGCATTTCCCTTGGTCAAAAAGCTGTTGAACATTCGACACCCTGAAACCGATGAGCCATTGGTTGAAGTGGTGTTGGTTTCCAGGAACAATGGTGATACCGGCCTGAGAATATTCAACTCCATAGAGCATCATGGTTTGGATATTTCAAGGGCGGTGTTTTCCAATGGGGGTTCGCCGTATGATTATTTGTCCGCTTTGGGGGTGGAGTTGTTTTTGTCTGCACATCATGCGGATGTCATCAGTGCCATTGAAGCCGGTTATGCGGCCGCACATTTGATGACCAGGCGTTCCTCCGGTTTCATTGATGGTCAGGTCAGGATTGCTTTCGATGGTGATGCCGTATTGTTTTCTGATGAATCAGAACAAATCTACCAGGCTGCTGGGTTGGATGCATTTCGTGAAAATGAACACAACAAACGCCATGAACCCTTAACGCCAGGTCCCTTCAGTGCTTTTTTGAAAAAACTGCACGATTTGCAATGTATCTTTCCAGCTGGCCAATCACCGCTGAGAACCGCATTGGTGACGGCCAGATCTGCACCTTCGCACAAACGTGTTATCCTGACCTTGCGCCAATGGGGAATCCGCATTGATGAAGCCTTGTTCCTCGGAGGACAGGACAAAGCTGAATTTCTGAAATCATTCAAAGCAGATATTTTCTTTGAAGATCAGCTGACTTATGTTAAAACAGCTTCCGAACACACCGCCACAGGTCATGTGCCTTATGGCGTAACCAATCAACAAACAAAACAATAAAAATCATGAAAAAAATTATCGCTCTAACACTACTATTGTTAACAACACTCAATAACGCAACAGTAGTGCGGTTTGAGACCGACTTGGGAAAAATAGACATTGAGATGAAGGAAAATGCTGCACCATTACATGTAGAAAATTTTCTCAATTACGTTAATGATGGTGATTATGATAACTCCATTATCCACCGCTCGGTACCAGGTTTTGTGATTCAAGGAGGTGCGTTATACCGAGACGGAAATAATTTACTTGAAATTCCGGCTGATCCTGCTGTGACCAATGAATTTAATTTGTCGAATACTCGTGGCACTATTGCTATGGCTAAATTACCTAATCAACCCAACAGTGCAACCAACAATTTTTTCTTTAACTTAACTGATAATAACACTGGAAACAATAGCTTGGATGTACAAAATGGGGGATTTACAGTTTTTGGTGAAGTGATTTCAGGTATGGAAGTGGTGGATACCATTGCTTCTTTGACTGTTTTACAAGGATTTCCTTTATACAATTATGTGCCGAGCACTCAAGTCCAACTCGATAACTATATCTATATCAATCGCGCTTTTGTATTGTCAGATACATTCCAAATCAATCCTGGTTTATCTGGCGCCTGGTACAATCCAGCCACAGATGGCCAAGGCATCTATATTGAAGTTTTACCTGCAACTGGCCAGGT
>JAUHXW010000448.1 GCA_030426705.1 Gammaproteobacteria bacterium | reverse complement strand
TTATCAAAGTCACCAAACTGCATGCGATAAGGCAATATCGGCACATTGGTGTGATCTCCCACCGGAGATGCAGGAAAAGCCAACCACATGCCAAACCCTTCAGCATCGGCGAAGTGATTGTTAATAACAGTATTGTCGGGATTGCTGGCCCACAGCGCACTTGAGCCGGTGGAAAAACCAGGCTGTTGGCTAAGCTCATGTAATTTCAAAGCATTTTCCGGTAGTGGGTTCCTGACCTTAAGAATCAGATTGTTTTGTACCACATTGCGCCGTTCTACAGCATCTTCAAAGAAAACAGCATGCCCACGAATGTCGTAACAGATGTTATTTTCTATCAGCAAGCCATTGGTGCCGTGAATCACTATACAACGATTTTGTGATTCACTGATGCTGCTGTTCCTGATAAAGTGACCATCGGCATCACCCAATAAATTACCCGCACCATCATAACTCAGACGATGCCAATGCACCGGATAACGACCCATTTGTCCTGCATGACCCACGCGCTTAAATTCAACACCATCAATGTGAATTTCAGAGTCCAATGACATAATCATTAAATGGGCACCGAAACCATGATTTTGCCAATCGGCATCATTTGGCGCCTGAATCACAATGTTGCGAGATAAATGGCCTATGGTCGCGCGCTCATCGAGCACTGTTGGGGTGAACCCTTCCATAGATGGCGGAGTCACAATGTTGTTAGCTGTGGTATTCATGCCACTGTCAGTCGCATATTGCAATAAGCCCCAGCGAAAATCATTGACAGGTGTAGCAAGGTTTAACGAAGTGCCAGATACACCACTGATGGTGTAATCTTCACTTTCCGCCACGCCATAATAATCAGTAGGACCGATAACGATGTCAGCATCATTTTGCCAATTGACTGTTTCCAGCAACTCTATTTGTTGCTCGGCTGGTTGTATGTGTTGATTGATTTTTGTCCACACCGGCTGTGGCACAGCGCCATAAAGTTCAAGCTGGCCACCATTGACCATAATCCCTCGGGTCATATCACCATCCGCAAAAGCGCCTGTGAGATTGATGGTGGCTTGATGGTTATATGGGTTTCCAGGACTACCGATTTGTAAATGCCCAGTCAAATGTATGATTTCGCTGGTTAGACTCAGGTTTTCTTGCAAAAACACCAAATGACCTTCAATGTTTAAACTCGCCAATTCAGCGGTATCAACATCCAAATAAATGGTTATTCCATCAGGTACAGTTACCGCTTCGCCATTGACAGGCACAGCATTTGACGGCCAGGTGCCAGGATTTGACCACAGATTCAAAGCTTCAAAACCATTGCCGAACACTTCATCATCACCAGCCAATGCGGTAACAGAGAACACTAAGAACAGAACTGTAATCAATTTCATCATACGAAAAAAATGTTGCTTCTTTCACTGTATCGATAAAATTTCGAATATATTCACATTTTCTTGGATTTATTTAAAATTTGTGATGGATTTGGCTGCTGCGTGCGCCGACGCCCAGGCCCATTGGAAGTTAAATCCACCGAGGTGACCAGTTACGTCAACCACTTCTCCAATAAAGTAAACATTGGGATGCTGTAAACTGGCCATGGTTTTCGATGACAGCTGATGAGTATCTACACCGCCCAAAGTCACTTCGGCAGTACGATAGCCTTCAGTGCCATTAGGTTTGAAACGCCAACAGTGGAACTGTTGGGCAATGTCACTCAATTCC
>JAUHXW010000447.1 GCA_030426705.1 Gammaproteobacteria bacterium | reverse complement strand
AGAACAAGGCGCTGGCGATCAGGGTTTGATGTTTGGTTATGCCTCCAATGAAACTGATGTGTTGATGCCTGCACCGATTACTTATTCGCACTTGCTGGTTCAGAAACAATCTGAAGTGCGTCGTGCTGGCAAACTATCTTGGTTGCGACCAGATGCCAAATCACAATTGACCTTCCGCTATGAAAACGATAAGCCAGTGGCCATTGATGCAGTGGTGCTGTCAACACAACATGATCCGGATGTATCGCTTGAAGATTTGCGAGAAGGCGTGATGGAAGAAATCATAAAGCCGGTATTACCCGCTAACTGGATTGACAGCAACACCAAATTCCACATCAACCCAACGGGTAATTTTGTGATTGGTGGTCCAGTCGGCGACTGTGGCTTGACTGGCCGTAAAATCATTGTGGACACATATGGCGGCATGGCTCGCCATGGTGGTGGTGCATTCTCGGGCAAAGACCCTTCAAAAGTTGACCGATCTGCCGCTTATGCTTGTCGCTATGTGGCGAAAAATATCGTAGCTGCTGGTTTGGCTGATCGTTGTGAAGTACAGGTTTCCTACGCCATTGGAGTGGCCGAACCGACTTCTATCAGCGTCACCACTTTTGGTACCAACAAAGTGGCAGAAAGCACCATCGAACAGTTAATTCGTCAACATTTTGATTTAAGACCTTACGGCATCATCACCAGTTTGGACTTATTGCGCCCAATCTATCAGAAAACAGCGGCTTACGGACACATGGGCCGTGAAGATGCTGACTTCACTTGGGAAAGAACTGACAAAGCAGACTTGCTCCGTTCTGAAGCGGGTCTTTAATAACGAACACTAGAGAATACTATGACAACTGAAAATGTAAAAAACATCAAACCCGATTACGTCGTTGCTGACATCGGTTTGGCCGACTTTGGCCACAAAGAAATCCGCATTGCGGAAACTGAAATGCCTGGTTTGGTTCAAATCAGAGAAGAATACAAAGGTGATCAACCATTGAAAGGTGCTCGCATCGCCGGTTCATTACACATGACCATCCAAACAGCCGTATTGATTGAATCATTGCGTGCATTGGGCGCCGAAGTGCGTTGGGCTTCTTGTAATATATACTCCACCCAAGACCACGCTGCTGCGGCCATTGCCGATCAGGACATCCCTGTTTTTGCGGTCAAAGGTGAAACTTTGGAAGAGTATTGGGAATACACGCATCGCATCATGGAATGGCATGACGGCGGCGCACCTAACATGATTTTGGATGACGGTGGTGATGCCACTTTGTTGTTGATTTTAGGCAGCAAAGCCGAAAAAGACCCCAGCATTTTGGACAATCCAGAATCTGAAGAAGAGACTTATCTGTTCGCTTCAATCAAAAAACGCCTGACCACCAAGCCAGGTTGGTACAGCAAAACATTGGCCTCAATTCAAGGTGTGACCGAAGAAACCACCACCGGCGTTAAACGATTATACGAGATGGGTAAAACTGGCGATTTGCCATTCCCAGCGATTAACGTTAATGATTCTGTGACCAAATCTAAATTTGATAACCTATACGGCTGTCGCGAATCATTGGTGGATGCCATCAAACGTGCGACTGACGTGATGGTTGCTGGTAAGAAAGCTGTGGTTTGTGGTTTTGGTGATGTGGGTAAAGGTTCAGCCGCTTCATTGCGTGCTTTGGGCGCCATTGTTTCAGTCACTGAAATTGACCCAATTTGTGCTTT
>JAUHXW010000113.1 GCA_030426705.1 Gammaproteobacteria bacterium | reverse complement strand
TTATTTCCCGGAAATCCGTGAAATAATCCTAAAATTGGTCTGATTAACCAATGTAAATTCAAACCTTGGTCAATCATTTGCTGACAATACTCGGTATACGCGAGCAACACATCGTCCCTGCTGTTCGTTTGTAATTCCATACCCATGGCATCATGCATGTCCCTAATCAGCCAAGGTGCATTCCAAAATGCTCGGCCTACCATCACGCCATCTACATGGTTCAATTGCTCAACTGCTTTTTCGGTGGTGTCGATGCCGCCATTGATGGTGATGTGTAATTCGGGGTATTTTACTTTGATGTCATAGGCAAAGTCATACTTTAATGGTGGTACTGAACGATTTTGTTTTGGACTCAATCCTTTTAACAAGGCCTTTCTGGCATGAACGATAAAGGTGTCACAACCGGCTGATTTGACGGTTTTGATAAATCGTTCAAATGATTCAAATGAATCGTCATCGTCCACACCGATGCGGGATTTGATGGTTACTGGAACATCAACGGCTTTTTGCATCGCCGCAAAACACTCAGCGACCAAGTCAGATTCTTTCATCAAACAGGCACCAAAACGCCCTTTTTGTACCCGGTCGCTCGGGCAGCCTACATTCAGGTTGATTTCATCATAGCCCAGGTCTTCAGCCATTTTGGCGCAAGTGGCCAAATCTTTGACATCACTGCCCCCCAGTTGTATCGCTACCGGATGTTCTTCCGGCGAATAACCCAGCAGCAACTGTTGATCACCATTAAGAATTGCACCTGTGGTAATCATTTCGGTATAGAGTAAAACCTGATCTGAAATCAAACGATGAAAATAGCGACAATGCCGATCGGTCCAATCCAGCATCGGTGCCACGGATAAGCGACGATCTATGCGTGGTTTCATGGCAGCAACAATCGCCTGATTAAATCCAGATAAATGTTTTCCAACTGCACCAGGTGACTGATTTTCTCGCATTCATTGACTTGGTGGATGGTTTTGTTGATGGGTCCCAATTCCATGGTGGCGATACCATGAGGAGCTACAAATCGACCATCGGAAGTACCGCCAGCCGTATTGAATTCTGGGGAGATGCCAGTGATTGATTGAATCGATGCGGCCAAAGCTTGTTTAAAACCCTCATCCTGACAATGAAAAGGCTCACCTGACAATTGCCAGACTAATTCATAATTCAATTGATATCTGTTTAGGATGTCTTCAAGTTGTTTGGCCAATGATGTCTGATCTGATACCGGCGCATAGCGGAAATTAGCGATGATTTCTAACTCACCAGGTATGATGTTGGCAACCCCGGAACCCGCTTTGATGGTTGAAATCTGAAAGCTGGTAGGCGGGAAATCGTCATTACCTTGATCCCATTGGATCTGACCCAGTTCATCAATGGCTTTGCCTGCTAGAAAAATCGGATTTCGGGCATTTTGTGGATAAGCCACATGACCCTGTTTGCCTTTGATTTTAATATTGACATGTAAAGAGCCACGACGACCCACTCGCACAGTATCACCCAAAACATCAGAGCTGCTGGGTTCACCCACCAAACAATAATCAAAATGATGCTTGGCAGCCATCATGGGCATAAACTTTTTTACCCCATCAACAGCCACGCCTTCCTCATCACTGGTCAACATCAAAGCGACTTTACCCGCATGGTTCGGATTTTCTGCAACAAATTTCTCCATCGCCAACACCATCGCCGCAATCGAGCCTTTCATATCGGCAACGCCACGTCCATATAACACGCCTGCTTCAACATGCGCGGATAATGGATCATGCTGCCAAGCCTCAATCTCACCGGGCGGCACCACATCGGTGTGCCCCAAAAACATCAATGCTGGTCCGGGTTTGTTCCCATGCCACATCAACACATTGTCCACCTCACCAAAACGGTGATGTTCTCCTTGAAAGCCTTGTCCACCCAACCGGTTCATCAACAACGGCTGACAGCCGGCATCGTCTGGGGTATAAGATGGTTTTTGAATCAATTGTTTAGCGAGAGTGATGACTTCCGGTTCCATATTTATAATCCAATGCGGTAATGACCCTGATCATAAACAACAGGCCTTTTTATCAATGTAGGGTATTCAATCAGTGTACTGGCATCAACGTTTTCACGCTGCGCTTCAGACAATTGTTTCCAGGTGGTACTGCGTTTGTTCAGCAATTGTGACAAATCAATGTCTTTGAGCATGGCGTTCACCAATACTTGATCGATGCCATCAACCCTAAAATCATGCAGTTGTGCTTCTATCCCATCAATCTGGCATTTTTTTAAGGCCGCACGGACTTTGTCACAATTTTTAATGCCATAAACAATCATGATCTGAGCAGCTCATTGATGGAGGTTTTGGCGCGGGTTCTTTCATCCACTTTTTTCACAATCACCGCGCAATCCAGCGCATATTTGCCATTGGCTGCGGGTAAAGTACCAGAAACCACCACTGAACCCGGAGGCACATAACCATAAGTCACTTCATCGGTTTCGCGGTCATATATCTTGGTGCTTTGACCAATAAAAACACCCATAGAAATTACACTGCCTTTACCTATCCTGACACCTTCAACCACTTCACTGCGGGCACCGATAAAGCAATCATCTTCAATGATGGTTGGTGAGGCTTGCAAGGGTTCCAGCACACCACCAATACCAACCCCGCCAGACAGGTGCACATTTTTGCCAATTTGTGCGCAACTTCCCACTGTAGCCCAGGTGTCCACCATGGTGCCATCGTCTACATAGGCCCCAATGTTTACATATGAAGGCATACACACCACACCTTTGCCAAGAAATGCGCCACGGCGCACGGTGGCAGGTGGCACAATTCTGGCTCCGATTTTTTCAAACTCTTTGGCATTGGCACCCTGGAATCGACAAGGCACTTTGTCCCAATAGTTATGTGTAGTACCTGAATAGACTTCATTGTGTTGCACAGTAAAATACAGCAACACGGCTTTCTTCAACCATTCATTAACCACCCAATCTTCCCCTTGCGGTGAAGATACGCGCAAATCTCCTTGTTCCAGGCCATTCAAGGCTTCTTCGATGTACTTGCCAAATTCCTTCTTCAGTTCAGTTGCATTCAGTTCCTGTTTGGCTTGCCAGGCAGCATTTATTTGGGCTTCGAGGTTCATGATTTCATTGAAAGTTAAAACAGCACGACATTATAAACCGGTGTCAAGATCAAGTCAGCCAATTAGCTGTGGATATCCATAACAAGTTGAAATAAAGGTCTCCCAAAGTGAAAATCTAAACAAAATGCTTGAAAAGGAGTGATTTGTTGGCTAAATATCCACTTTTAGTTGTAGTTTCTTCACAGATATTTTGAATTCCGTTTGCATTGTCTGTAAAATGCTCCGGCTGTACATGCGAATTTTACTGGCTTCCATTTGTGTTTTGCAGATAAACACTGCTGTATCGCCCTTGATGTTGGCGAGTTGACACATACCTCGCACCTGAGGTGGCAAACCCAGCTGAAGCTGATTGTTTAATTGATTAAGACGGCTGGCACGCTCGACCAGTCCAGCCAGAGATTTATCTTGGGCCAGACTGTCGGAAACAGAAGTGAATCCATTGGATTTTCGCATGGTGATAATTGAAACATAATATAAAGAGACAAGCCAATTTTTTTATGAAAAATTTAACCATAATAAAACACGAAAAAACAGGCATAGTCCAATACTCTTTAAGTGAGCAGAAAACCCGGGTTAAGCTAATCACTGTAATGACCGCTTTTACTCTGGTTGTTTTTGCAATAGGCACATTAGTTGGTACCTTATTTTTTGATCAAGCCAGTCAAGATGAAGCACGCATCAAGGAACTCCAAGCACTGGTAGATGTCCAGCAACAAGAATTATTGGATCATAAAAGCTCAGTGCAAAATGATATTGACTCCATGTCGTTACAAATTGGTAAGCTGATGGCGCAATCAACACGCCTGAATGCTTTGGGCAATCGCCTAACCGAAGTGGCCAATATCAATCAGGATGAGTTTAAATTGAATCAAGAACCTGGCCTCGGTGGTGCTGATTTGGAATTGACCGGTGAAAAAAACACCCCGCAATCATTGTATGCAAACTTGTTTAATCTTGAAGACACCTTCACCAAACAACAAGAAAACCTGACCATTCTGGCACAATTGTTGAATGAGCAGGTGGTTGACGAAAATGCAACCCCACACATATTCCCTTTAAGAGATGGCTGGATTTCATCCTATTATGGCAAACGCATCGATCCGTTTACCGGCCAACAAGCCAATCATCCGGGTATGGATTATTCCGGTGCCTATAACTCTGAAATTGTAGCCGCAGCAGATGGTGTTGTGGTTTGGGCAGGTCAGCGCAGCTCATACGGTAAAATGGTCGAAATCGATCACGGTAATGGTTTTATGACCCGCTATGCACATGCCAAAGAAGTGAAGGTTAGGCTGGGACAAAAAGTCACCGCAGGTGAATCAATCGCCATTATGGGCAAGACCGGCAGAGCAACTTCTGAACATCTGCACTTTGAAATATTGAAGAACGGGCACAAGGTTAATCCACTGCCTTTTGTTAATTCATAATAAAAACCAAACACGTTACCAAGGGCAAATAAATTCATTTTTATTTGCCCTTTTACTTGAATAATACAACCTTCGAAACCACATTGTTTCGACTACAGCAGGCAACTGAATAATTCGTTATGGCACTGAACACACTTTTCACCAAAGTCTTTGGCAGCAGAAACCAAAGATACATCAGACAACTCGATAAAATCGCAGACAAGATTGAAACATTGGAATCCAATGTCCAAGCACTCAAGAATGAAGACTTTCCTGTTAAAACACAGGAATTCAAAGACCGCCTGACAAAAGGAGAGACTCTGGATGACATACTGCCAGAGGCTTTTGCATTGGTCCGGGAAGCTTCAGTCAGAACCATGGGTATGCGTCATTATCATGTACAACTGATTGGTGGTATTGTGATACACCGAGGCAAGATTGCCGAAATGCGTACCGGTGAAGGTAAAACCCTGATGTGTACCCTGCCTGCTTATTTAAATGCACTGGCCGGTAATGGTGTACATGTAGTCACGGTCAATGACTACCTGGCCAACCGTGATGCCAAATGGATGGAACCCCTGTATAACTTTTTAGGTATGAGTGTTGGTGTTGTTATTCCCAGTTTGTCCCATGAAGCCAAACGTGCTGCCTATGCTTCCGACATCACCTATGCCACCAACAATGAATTGGGCTTTGACTTTTTGCGCGACAACATGGCCTTCAGTCTGGATGCCAAAGTACAACGTGAACCCTTTTTCGCCATCATTGACGAGGTTGATTCTATTTTGATTGATGAGGCCAGAACACCATTAATCATTTCTGGTCAGGTTGATGAGTCTCCTGAAGTTTATAACCGGGTCAATAAAATTGTTCCCTTGCTTGAAAAAGCCACACAGGAAGTCGACCAGAAAGCCATCAGTCAGGCCATCCTGAACAAACAACCCATCCCTGAACCCGATGGTGATTTTTCAGTCGATGAAAAATCCAAACAAGTCTTTCTGACTGAGCAAGGCATGCAGAATGCCGAAGACTTGCTCAAGAAAAATGGCTTAATGGGTGCTGATGAGTCATTGTATGATTCACAACACATTTCCCTGATGCACCATGTCAGCGCTGCTTTGAAAGCACACCACCTGTTCGAAAAAGATGTGGACTACATTGTCAAAGATGGTGAAATTGTCATTGTCGATGAGTTCACCGGTCGTACCATGGAGGGACGTCGCTGGTCAGATGGCTTGCATCAGGCAGTTGAAGCCAAAGAAAATGTGCCCATTCAAAAAGAAAACCAAACACTGGCCTCAATCACATTCCAGAACTATTTCCGCCTGTATCCGAAATTGTCCGGCATGACCGGTACCGCTGATACCGAGGCCTATGAGTTTCAAACCATTTATGGCCTGGAAGTGATTGTGATTCCAACTCACAAACCCATGATTCGTGATGATCAGGGCGACCTGGTCTATTTCAACCAGAAAGCCAAATTTGAAGCCATCGTCGAAGACATCATTGACTGTGTCGAACGAAAACAACCTGTGCTGGTGGGTACCGCTTCTATCGAAGTTTCCGAATTTCTTTCAGCACAATTAAAGCAAAACAAAATCAAACACAATGTACTGAATGCCAAACAACATGAGCGTGAAGCCATGATTGTTGCCGAAGCCGGCTTACCCGGTGCGGTTACTATCGCCACCAATATGGCAGGTCGGGGTACTGATATTGTCCTGGGTGGAAACTTAGCCGTTGAACTTGAAAACAAAGGCAATATCAGCGAAGCCGACAAAGAAAAGATTGAAGCTGATTGGCAATTACGTCATCAACAAGTTTTGGAAAATGGTGGTTTGCGTATCATTGGTACAGAACGTCATGAATCACGCCGGATTGACAACCAATTACGTGTTCGTGCCGGTCGTCAGGGCGACCCCGGCTCATCCAGATTTTATATTTCCCTGGAAGATAATCTGATGCGTGTGTTTGGTCAAAGTCGCATGATGGATAACATGAAGCGCTTTGGCATGAAGGAAGACGAATACATTGAGCACAAATGGATTACCCGCATCATTGAAAACGCACAGCGTAAAGTTGAATCACATAACTTTGACATTCGTAAACACTTGCTGGAATACGATGACGTAGCCAATGACCAAAGAATGGTGATTTATCAACAACGTGCCGACTTACTGGAATCTGAAGAAATCGGTGAGTACATCGCAGATGTCAAAGAAGAAGTCTTTGATAACATCATCCGTCAGCACATCCCATTGGAAAGTGTAGAAGAGCAGTGGCAAATTCCACAATTAGAGCGTGTTCTTTCACATGAGTTTGGTATTGACATCAACATCAATCGCATCCTTGAGCGTGATGACGAAATGGACGATGATGGCCTGACCGATAAAATACTTGATCACATCGAGCGATTCTTTAAGGAAAAAGAAGCCATGACAGGCGACGAAGTGATGAGACACTTTGAAAAAGCGGCTTATTTGAATACCTTGGATCAATTGTGGAAAGAACATTTGGCTCAAATGGATCATTTACGCCAAGGCGTGGGGCTGCGTTCTCATGCACAAAAACAACCGATTCAGGAATACAAGCGTGAATCGTTTGAAATGTTCAAAGACTTGCTGGACAAGATTAAATACGAAACCATCCGCATCATTGCTCGCGTAAAAGTACAGCAAGAAGAAGATGTGGCGGCCATGGAACACAAGGAAGAACAAAACGTTCAGTACCAACACCAATCAGCCAACGCAACACCTGAACAAAAACAGGAAAGGGTTGAAACTTTTGTCAGAGATGGTCAAAAAGTAGGCAGGAACGAACCCTGCCCTTGTGGCTCCGGCAAAAAATACAAACAATGTCACGGCCGTCTGAGTTAACAGACACAGCAGTAACTCAAGTGGTTGCCCTGGTGCTGGAAAACAATCAGGGCAACGTCTTACTAACACAACGACAAAAAGGCAAACACCTCGAAGGTTTCTGGGAGTTTCCTGGTGGCAAGGTTGAAGCCGGAGAATCTTTTGTTACAGCCCTGCGCAGAGAAATCAAGGAAGAGCTCAATTATCAACCGACCACGTTAACTCACCTACTCTCAGTAAATCATCAATACCCTGAAAAACAGGTTCAAATTCATTTTTATCATTGCCTGGATGATGATGCCCAACCACAACCCATGGAACAACAGCGCATGCAATGGTTTCACAAATCTTCGCTAGCATCTCAAAAACTTCCCCCCGCCAATCTACCGATACTGGACATCATTTAACTGCCTGATTGCTGTACCCCGAAGTGTCAATACTTGGCACTAAAGGCATGTTTCAAAACCCAGTAACCAAATTTCTAGATTCAAAAGCAATCTATTTTCAACCTTTTAATACTAGAGACCTTTGCTTGATTCTGGGCAATTGAGAAAAAGAGCTAAAAATGTGGCAATCAAGGCGGAAAATGCGGTCCAATACACGGCTATTTCGCTTTTTATGTTTAGGCTTTTTGCCTTCGGCAAGCCGCCTAAACAACAAAACGAGCCTGTTATTGGCAAGTTTTGCAACGCAGAGTGCCGCATTTTTAGACTTTTTATCTTTGTTCACGAATCGAGCAAAGGTCCCTACTAGTTTTAAGGGCGCTAATTAAATATTAAACGGCGAATTGGGCAGGTATTTTGTGGCCAGTTCAGATTTGTTGTTAACTTAGGTATGCCCTTGGGGCTTCATTCACTTTTGTTCCAGACTAAAGTGAAAGCGTCCGCAGCGGGCATGGCTTATAACTTCGCACGAATGACGCCATTCACACAAGGCTTCTTGTCTTCGACAAACCGCCATGTGTTCATTGGCTATTCTCTTCGCCTCTGATTCGCTAT
>JAUHXW010000112.1 GCA_030426705.1 Gammaproteobacteria bacterium | reverse complement strand
CTCTCCGTTTTAATCCTTGTCGTGCTGACAATAAGTGTTTCTGCTGGAGGTGGAGGATTGAGTGGATCATACACAGTGGGTACCCCCAGCAGTGATTACGTTGATCTTGGTGCTGCGCTATCAGATTTGGAAACAAATGGAATGGCAGGTTCAGTGACTTTGAATGTTCAACCTGGTACTTATCAAACGCATCTAACCATCGGTGAAATCGACCGCATCAACCAGCCTGATGACTGGCTTTTCATCACCAGTGAATCAGCGCCAGCCGTACTTCAGTATGATGCCAATTCTACTGCCAATAACTGGGTGATTAAATTTGAAGAAGCCGCATATATCAACATCAACAACCTGGTGCTTGAAGCCACCGGTACGGATGATTTCAATAATATATTGGTGCTGGGGGACAACAGCGCTCACATCACCATAGAAGATAATATTTTAAATAATTATTTGCCGGCTTTATTGCCTGACGATGAAGAAGGTTTTTCTATCAATAATGCGGGCAATTCTATCACAGTCAATAACATCAAAATTCACAATAATACATTCAATTCTGGTCATGGTGGTATAAAACTGAAGGGGGTTATTGGTTTTCCGGTTGATGAAGTATCTATATTGAATAATGTATTCAATCAGCAAAAAGGGGTGGGTACCTTTTATGTGACAAAATTGAGTTATGTGGATAATTTTGAATTTGTTGGGAATGAAATTGAAACAAATTATTCCAATGCCAAAGGCCCTTATTTTTTTACGGTTAATGAAGGTGTTATTGCTGGAAATAAGATCAATATAACCAATGGTCTAAATGGTGGAACAGGTCTAAGAATAGGCAAAACCAATACAGATCCCGAACAAAAAATCATTATAAAAAACAACTTTATCAAAGCATCGCCCATAGGGCTTCACATATCTGGCCCATCAACCAATAGCATTGATATATTCCACAACACCATCGTTATGGATCAGCTTTCCTCTACTGTTGTGAGTGCTCTTGATATTTCTTCAGCAGCAGCAAATGTAAATGTACAAAATAATATTTTTATCAATAGAAATGATGACTTGCAGGCACATATCATGATAATTGATGACATCAGCAGTGTGAACAGCTCAGAAAACAACAGATTTTATGGTGAATCTGGTGATCTGTTTGTTGTTGAAGGAATTGCTTACAGCAGTTTAAACGATTACCAGAATGCCAGTTCGCTGGACTTGAATTCGGTGTTTGATTCCGTGGACTTTGTTGATGAAGCGGCAGGAGATTTACATTTGGAACCTGCTCAATATAACGACCCGAACTTGTTTGCATTTCCAATAGAAGGAGTCTCTTTTGATATTGATTCAGAAAATAGAAACCCCGACATTGCACGGATGGGCGCGGATGATTTGTTTTATGAATTTATCTTTACTGATGGGTTTGAGTGAGTAGCTGTTGAAGGAAATTCACCGCATTACATCAGTAATGCGGTGGAATTTCGTCCTCTGGTTTAATTTCCTTGAGGTCGGTTTGTACCTGTTTCATGTGTCTGGTGAGTTGTTTGAGGGTGGTTTGCAGGTCATCAATTTGATTTGATTGTTTGAACACCATTTTATTCAATTCATCCACAGTGTCTTCCAGAAAGGCAATGCGGGTTTCCAAATCAATGAACTTTTTTTCAATCATGGTTGACCTATCTTATCGTTTGGTTGTCATAGTATAATTCATTTATCTTAGCATCACAGTTTGACTATGACTCAACAGCGAAGTTTATTTAAAGAACTCTTTGAACGACGTCTTCCCCAAATCATTGGCATGTATATAGCAGCCGTATGGTTGGCTGTGGAAATTGGTGACTGGATGAGTGAACGGTTTGATGTGCCTGCACAATTTTCTTCTTATGTATTTGTGATCATGATTTCGTTTTTACCTTTGGTTGCGTTACTGGCGTGGGGTCATGGGCGACCAGGTAAGGATAAATGGACACAAAAGCAAATCATGTTCATTCCCTTCAACATCATTTTGGCGTATTTTGCTGTCAACACATTCATTAAACCGACGGTACAAGCGACTGAAATCATGAGTCTGGTAGATGAACAAACAGGACAAGTCATTGAATATGAAGTACCCAAAAAGGCTCATCACCAAAAAGTAGTCGGTTTTTTCTGGGAAAATAAAACTGGTGATGAAGATCTGGATTGGTTGAGCTATGCTGGTATGTGGTTGGTGGCACAGGATCTAATGCGCAGTCCATTAATCACCTTGCAAACTCCTTATCATTCTGCCTCCATTCTCTCATCGATTCGTAAGCGTGGCTTTGATGATGCCATTGGTGAGCCATTGTCATTGGACTTGAGCATTGCGGGTGATAAGGATGCCCAGTGGTTGATTAAAGGAAATATCGTCAAGGAAGGTGAGCAAGTTGGTTTTGAAGTTTCCTTGTATGATGTGGTCACTGGTGCGCTGGTCAGAACCATCACTACCACTTCTGATGATTGGTTGTTTGCGCTTGATGATGTGGCCAAGAACTTAGGGGATATGATATTGAGTCAAGTGAATGCAGAAAAACCGCTGATACCTGATATTTCTATCGCAGAACATGTTTCTCAGAACCTAACAGCCATCAAGCAAGTCATCAGTGCCATGAATTCAGTCAGTTTTGAAAATAATTATCAGCAAGGCATTGATTATTTGAATCAAGCTTTGAATACGGATAATGGATTGGCAGAAGCTTATGTACTGTTGATTGATTATTACCGAATGATTGGCAACTTTGAGGCTGCTAAGCAAGCGGCGCAAGAAGCTTTAAAGCTTGAATACAAACTATATGACGAGTCCTTATTCAAAGTTAAAGCCAATTATTATGCTGTGATTGGTGAACAAGACAAAGCCATCAAAGTTTTGGAAAACTGGGTAAAAGTCTACCCAGAAAGCACCGAGGCCTTTCAAGCTTTGGGTTTCAATTACATGTATATTGGTAATCATTTGGATCAAGCATTGGAGGTTTTCGAAAAACTCTATGAGTTGCAGGAAGCGGGGTCAAAGTCATTGATGGCAATGGCCAAAATTTACCGACTCAAAGGAGACAAAGACAAAGCGATTGCAATACTTGAACAATACCATACGCTGAACCGTGACCGCAGCGAACCTTTAGTTGCTATGGCAGAAACTTATATGCAATTTGGTGACTTGGATGCTGCCAAAGAAAAATATGATGAGGCCAGTCTGCTGAGTTTCAATGATGTCGAAGCTGAGTTGGGATTGGCACTAATTTTAGGTATGCAGGGTGAGTTAAAACAAGCGATTGACCAATTGGATGACTTGGTTGCTAAGGCAGAAACAGATGAAGAAAAAGTCAAAGTTTTGACCGTTAAGGAAACCTTGTTATTTATGACTGGTCAGCTCATGACAGCGATGCAAACCATTGAAGAAATGCGGGTAATCAGTCAGTCTTACATGGCACCATTGGCGCAAACTATGATGTTTGGAAGTAAAAAAGCAGCTTATTTATCATTATTGGGCATGGCAGATGAAGCTTGGTCAGCTTTTGAACAATTGAAAGCCAATACCCAACCACCTTTCAACCGAATGCTGTCTATGCAGGAACATGTTTTGTATGAACTGCAAGGTAACCATGAAAAGGCTGATGAGGCGTTAGCAAAGCTTGAATTGTTTTTACAAGAGTTTCAATTGAGCATATATGATCAATTCATATACTCTTCGAAAGCCAAACAACAACGCAAGCTAGGTGATTTTGAGAAGGCCATTGAATTACATGACAAGGCAATCAATGAATCCAAACAATCTATATTGACCCTTGAGTCATTGCATATCGTTGATGAATTTTTGTATGAAAAAGCAGTCACCTTGACAGCAATGAAGGCGTTTGAACCCGCTTTGAAAATTTTGAATGAAAACCTGCAAAGAAACCCAATAAATGGAGTGAACCTTTTACAAAAAGCCAAGATACTGATGGCAATGGATCAATTGGATGAAGCGCAAGCAAACTTAAATCAACTGCAAGATTTATGGGCTGATGCTGATCCTGAATACAAGTATGTTCGTGAACTACAAGAGTTGGTCTCACAGTTGCAATCCATGAATTGATTCATTCATGACAGACCGAAAACACAGTCCCAAACTGATTCTGTTTACAGTGATGTTGGTTGGCTTGTTGGGAACGGTTGGCATAGCATTGCCATATCCGGTTCTGGCACCTTATTTTATTGATTATCCTGCTAATGAATTGACCCATTTTATGGGTTTTCATCCCAAGATATTATTGGGGATAGCACTGGCCGTTTATCCAATGGGTTTACTGCTTGGTAGTATTTACATCGGTGCTTTGTCAGATGGTTATGGTCGCAAAAAAGTATTGAGCCTAACTTTAATAGGTTCGGTGATTGGTTATGGTTTAACTGCTTGGGCGATTTATCAAGAATCTTATGTGTTTTTTCTGGTAGCCCGTTTTTTAACGGGTGTATGTGAAGGCAATATTTCAATTGCCCGAGCGATAGCTGCAGAATTGCACCCTGAAATTGACCGGACCAAAGCTTTATCGCTGGTTTATGCCGCCACTTATACTGGCTGGTTATTGGGCCCCGTATTGGGTGGTTTTTTAATGGTATATGGCGTGGCCGAAGTGTTCCTGCTCGCGGGCATGGGAATGTTATTGGCTACACTATTGGTGATGGTTCTGATCAGCAAAGATCGGCCAGAAGATTTGGATGACACACCTTTTTGGCAGAGTATTCGCCGCAACAATTCTTTGACCTTGCTGAAACACAAAGAAATTTTGCCCATTTTCTGGTTCTATTTCTTATATTCCATGGGTTTGAATGCCTTTTATGATTTTTACCCGGTTTGGTTTGTGGATTATTTTCAAGCCGATGGCAAAACCATTGCACTAGCGACTGTTTGTTTGACCCTGGTGATGATAGTGGTCAGCAGTACTCTTGTAGCTCGTGCACAGACCCGTTTTGGCGAGATCAAACCCATATTAGTTGGCGGTTTGACATTGGCCATATTGTTACTGATACAACCCTTTCTGGGTTATACAACCACTTTCGTCATTTTCGCCATAATCGGTGGGGTTATTGCTTTAACCAACGGTATGATTCCAAGTTTTCTGTCCCATTATTTTGGACATTTGGGACAAGGCAAAGTAATGGGCTTACAGACCAGTACATTTTGTATCACCAATGTGATCATTGCTGTGATTGGTGGGTTTTTATCTATTTTGGATGCTCGATGGGTGTTGTTAATTGGCGCTTTATTGGTATTATCGGCGGTTCTTTCTTTGTGGAATAATCGGCATTCACAATTTGAATTGATGAATAAAAGCAGCCAGACATGAAAAAAACAGTGCTTTTATATGGTTTTATTTTGGCTTTGGTTTTGATTGGCTTAAAAACCATCGAATATAAATGGTTGGTGCGTGATTTGGGTCAACATTTGTATGTGTTTTTAGTTGCTGTACTTTTTATGTTGCTGGGTATTTGGTTCAGTTATCATTTGTTGACCAAGAAACATGCACCACAGGCAGATACCAATGAGGCAGCCATAAAAGCATTGGGCTTATCAAACCGAGAACTTGAAATCCTGAATAAGCTGGCGGAAGGATTGACCAATCAGCAAATTGCTGAGGTTTCTTTTGTTTCAATCAACACTGTAAAGACACATTTAAAAAATGCGTTTATGAAGCTTGAAGTGAATAACCGCACAGAAGCTGTCAATAAGCTGAGGCAATTGAATATCATTCGCTGAGTCAATTTCACCCGTTTGGGTGAGGCCTTCAGTGAGTAATCAAAGTAAGCTGTAAGAAAACAGGAGATTATGATGAAAAAAATTGTGTTAGTTAACGGACTGATTGCAGCAGCAATCATTGCTAGCGTTTCTTCAGCTTTTTTATGGAATCAGGGCCCAGATTCGAACCACAGCCAGGCTGAATGGTTGGGGTATCTTGTGATGTTGGCTGGCTTGGCCTTTATTTTTGTGGCTGTTAAACAACATCGTGACAATAATTTAGGCGGAGTTATTACTTTTGGACAAGGTTTTAAAGTTGGTTTACTGGTGACCTTAATCGCGGCTATTGTGTATGTTCTGGCATGGGAATGGTACTATCAAAATGCAGGACAAGGATTTATAGAAAATTATCAGCAAGTTATGCTTGAGCAATACCATGCTGATGGTGTCAGCGAAAATGAACTGGCTGAGATTCGGAAAGAAATGAATGAATTTGCAGCTTTGTATGAAAAATTTTATATTCGTATTTTGATTACTATGCTTGAGATATTACCTGTTGGGATGGTGGTTAGCATGGTGGCCGCATTGTTATTAAAAACGCGAAATATAAAGCCCTGATGCAGTAAAGATCAGGGCTAAAAACCTGTTTAAAAGATTATCTATTTGGTGTGGGTAGATAGGTAAACCACGTTACAATGGCCTTTTGGTCATCAAGTAAGTCGATATTGAATCCTTCTCCATCCCTTGAGTCGCCACCATAGAAAGTGCCAGAAAAAAAAGATTTGTCTTCGATGTTATTAAAGTTGTTGTCATCACAATCTCTGGCAGCACGATTCATGGCCAATCGCTGTATGGGGTAGCCTCCAGAACCAAATTCGAAGGCATCGATACTGAGCGATGATTCATAGTTCATATCGGCTTGATGACAAGATGTGAATTCAATCTTGAGATTGCCCCAAGGGATATTATTGATGTTTTCTGGATCAAAATTTTCGCCAAAAACACCACCGCGCGTCAAATAAACCTCAGGAACGTCGATAGAATTTTCTAAGATATTACCAATGCCAACCAACCAGGCTTGTTGAATATCACTGGTAACTTCAGGTCCTGTATTAAATAAAGTTTCAGTGATGACATCAGCAGCCACTTGACTACCCTTTAATGATGGATGAAATTGATCCGGACCATAGTAGGAATAATCATGAGTGGTGTCGAAGTGTGCTTTCCAAACCTTGCCAACCGGAGCCAAAAGCGCATGGTTGGCTTCAGCAGCGGCCGTATAATTTGCAATGACACCATCAAAAGTAAAGTAGTGCCTTTTGGCCGGCCAGACCATAAAGTAGACCAATTCGGCGCCATAGGCTTCGCAAAGTTCTTTGTATTGTTGTCCGCCGTTAACCAACATATGGTATCCGTTAGCCTGAGAAGAGGGTCCTTGTTGAATGATTACATAATCATATTGTTTGGATTTAATCAGGTTTTGAACATTTCCATCCGCCCAATGGTCAACAATGGCATAATTGGGTTTGGCCAGCATCTTTGTTTCAATTGTAATACCCTCGGCACTTGCTTTGTTTTTGACCAATGCGGGTAAATTATTGGTATAAGTTAAGCTGTTTCCAACAAACAATATCCGGTAATCAACACCCTCTTTATTATTCTCAGTTTTGTCATTAACTGACTTGGCTGTGGATAATGATGGGTTGGTGAATAACAGCAAAGTTATCAGCCATATGATATTTTTCATTATTTGCTCCTTGTTGTTTTTTCGTTTTATTACTGTTCTGCTGGTAAGTAGGTAAACCAGGATACTATGGCTCGATTGTCTTTTAACAGATCAATAAAAAAACCTTCACCATCTCGTTCTACGCCACCGTAAAAAGCACCAGACATGTGGTGGTTATTGGTGACTTGGTCGTAACCATTTTCTTCACACTCAGAAGCTGCAACATTCATGGCCAGTCGGAAAATTTGATAACCACCAGAACCAAATGGCAGACCTTGATAGGTGCTGTCTGATTGATAATTCATATAGGCACTGTGGCACGAGTCGAATTCGATGGTTAAACCACCCCAATTGATGGATTCGATTTCATCTGGGTTGAACTGCTCACCAAACGCACCACCTGAAGTAGAGTAAAAATTATCTATCAAAATCGTGTTATCAACTACTGTACCTGCACCAACCAGCCAAGTATGTTTGATGTTGGGGATGTCTTTTCTGATTTTCTCAAGTCGATAAACAAAAGTGGCTCCTGATAAACCACCACTGTGTGGTGTAACCACAGTTTCAAAAGTAAAGTCACTGAGCTGATACCTTCTGACGGTGTTGATTGAATCACTGGTTACCAAAATATGGTTGGGACCATCCTGGATCATCCCTGCAGCACCAGGAAAACCAGTGACAACGGACTGTTGAAACTGTCCGTTCATGTCATAGCTATGTATGGCTTGATTTCCAAAGGCAGTGACCAAAAAACGATTTTGGTGATATAAAACAGTGCGAGGACGATCAAGTCCGCCAGCTCCAGGGGGTACAAACTGACTGGTTGAGCCATCAACAGGATTGACTTTTAAAATGCTGTCAGAGTCATAACCTGGCACATACAGATAGCCGTCAGGGCCTTGTCCAATACCGATGTCTATTCCATTCACCAACCCATTATTTGCAGGAAGAATAGTTCTGATTAC
>JAUHXW010000446.1 GCA_030426705.1 Gammaproteobacteria bacterium | reverse complement strand
TGGTCAACTTCATACATGATATCACCTTTCTCATGTTCATCTACACGATAGGCAACACCCAATTGTGATGCGATAGACAGGATGTTGGCGGCATCACCGGTCAACGCTTTGAAATCTGGATTAAAATAATTGATGTAGTCATGCAACACTTCCGGTGTGTCACGGTCCGGATCCACCGATATAAAAATGATTTCAGGCGTTTTACTGCCGGCATTGACCAGTGCTTTGTCTACTTTTTGCATGTCCAGTAAAGTGGTGGGGCAAATATCGGGACAATTGGCATAACCAAAAAACAACACCGAGTAGTTACCTTTGAAGTCTTTGGCTTGCCATTTTTGACCCTCGTCTGAAATCAGTTCAAAGCCTGAAAATGATTTGCCATGAGGAAACAATTTGAGTGATTGATATTCAATTTGCCGGCTTTGTGCTGATTGATTGTTGTCACAACCAGCCAAGCAAAACGCAATGATCATTAGCAAGGTAAGTTTTTTTATAGATTTCTTCCTTATTTGCATGTTTTAACCGTTGACCTCAGGATTAAAAACAGGCATTGTATCTCTTTTTGTGAATGGGTGTAAGAACAGCCGGTGTTGTTGAAAGAAATATTCAAGCAAACTGTCGATGAATTGTCTCATGCGGATGTATTTCATGGACATGGTGTCGAAATAGCGGAAGACGAAGTGGTGTTGTTACTGATGTCAGTGCTGGATGTTGATTTTGTGGAGTTGAATGAAATGACAAACACTGCAATCAATTCACCGCAACAAGCCAAAATTCAGGCCGTTTTACAGCAACGCATCCAGCAGAAAATTCCGATGGCTTATTTGGTGGGATTTTCGGTATTTGCAGGGCTGAAGTTCAAAATCGATGAGCGGGCCCTGATACCAAGATCACCCTTTGTTGAGTTGATTGACTCAGGATTTATGCCCTGGGTAGATTTATCAAAACCAGCCAAAGTCATGGATTTGTGTACTGGATCTGGTTGCATTGGTTTGGCCATAGCCCATTACTTTTCACAATGTCAGGTCGATTTGGTCGATTTGAGCGCAGCTGCTCTTGAACTTGCCAAAGAAAATACAGCACAATTGGAACTGGATTCTCAATGCCATGTCATTCAGTCAGATTTATTCGACAGCATGGCAGGTCAATATGATTTGATTGTGACCAATCCGCCTTATGTGGCTGAGGAAGAATATGTGGCTTTGCCTCAAGAATACAGTCATGAACCCAAGATGGCTTTGGTCAGCCGTTTTCAAGGCATGGAAATTCCAGTGAAAATTTTGTTTCAGGCACCAGATTATTTAAGTGATGATGGTTATTTGTTTCTTGAAGTTGGGTATAACGATCAGGTTTTGAGTGAAATATTGCCTGAAGTCGCTTTCAACTGGATTGATTTTACTGTGGGTGGGCAAGGTATATGTGTTTTTAGTCGCAGTGATTTGTTAAAGTATCGGGAAAGTTTTAAACAGTTTTTGGAAAAACATGTCGCATAATACATTTGGTAAAAATTTGAGATTTACCTCATTCGGAGAATCACACGGCAGCACCATAGGTTGTGTCATTGATGGCTTTCCGCCAGGTATGTCAATCACTACTGATGAAATCAAAGCAGAATTGGTCCGGCGGGCGACCGGCAAATCTCGACACACCTCACAACGCAAGGAAAAAGACGATGTCCAAATCGTATCGGGCGTGTTTGAAGGTAAAACCACCGGTCATCCCATTGCTTTGATCATTGAAAACACCGA